>JAGWVX010000259.1 GCA_018970685.1 Alphaproteobacteria bacterium
CCCGTAGCCGAAATTGAGAACTTGCTCATCTTACCAAGCGTAATCACAGCGATTGCCGAAGCCGAGGGCTATACGGGTGGCGCGCTCACAACGAAGATAGCAGCCATTTTTGACGAGCTCTTCGCATGTGCCGGTGATCCTAGAATTCAGCTACCTATCGTGTTGAGGTATTGCCGGCGAAGGATTGATCGCACGCTCAAAAAGATTGATCTGAGCGCCGCCACTGACGTTACGATGCTTGCAAGGGATTATACCTCCAAGACAAGCGCACTCAATGTGCCTGATTTGGCCACGATAGCCGCCACGGGCATTGCAAAGGCGATAGCAGAAAGAGATGCCCCAGAATTGCTCAAATGGTACGACAACAAAGGTGTCTTGGGAATTGCGGCAAAGATCAAGGGAACCACCGCAGCGCAGTTTGAACAATGGATTGTCAGAGCAATGCGAAATGCTACAGCCCCGGCCGTGTCCGATGCAATCCGGCGCGTTCTGCCAACAGTTTTGGCGCACTGACGACAACCAAATGATGGAATCTCGGTGCACCCGATGGAACGCGTGGCGAAGTAACAGCGCGGGTTCAGGGACCGGATACCTGCACGATGATGGTGCAGCGTTCTTCCTTTTTCGTCTTCGCGGCTGCTTTTTGACAACCAACGATCTTGTCCCGGTTGGCGTTGGCCAAATCGGCATCGGCGACCAGCTGCGCCCATCCCGCCGGACTGCCGGATTTCATCAAGGCGATGCCTGCGTCCCATTGGTTCGCTTTCATAATGTCGGCGGCGATGTTGGCATTCATGCCGAACGGTAGGGCGCGGCTCACGAACGGGAAAGCCGCAAACCCAATGACAAACGCAACGGCCCCCACCATCATCAGCCAAAACCTCTGATCCTGTTTGTCATGTAGCGTGCCGACCATCTGCGCCAGATTGTACCGCTCGCGATCGGCCTCCTGGGTCGCGCGCTCGAATTTCTGCGCGACCTCGCGGATGAGAGCGCTACCGGCGTTAGCGATGGATTGGCCCTGTTGTTCCGGCGTCATGCGCAAGGCGGGATAGCTCCGGAGAGCTTCGATCTGGGCGCCGATCTCGTCCAGGCCCTTGCCGATCACGGCGAGGTCTTGGGCATAATCGGGCGAGCGGTTGTCGCGGATGGCTAACGGCAACGCTTCTACCGCTTTCCGCAACACTGAGACTTCGGCCCGCAAATCCTCAAAGGCTTGGGCCGGATCGCCCACATGGTCGGCCGACATGGTGTCCTCCCGTTTCTGTTACCGCGACAACCCCCGGTCACGTCCCCGCCCGATCTCGTGCATGGCTGCTCCGAGGCTGGGCGCGTGGAGGACGCGGCCCAGCCGCGAGTCCACGTCGATCCCCAAGGTTTTGGCACGGGCGCGGACCAGGGATTCGAGCTGCGGATCGCGTTTGAGGCGACCGGCAATCCCCTTCATCTGATGCTCCAGCTTCTCGCGGGTATTGCGGTCCAGATAGGTGTCCCGCAACCTGTCGTGTTGCTTTTCGAGACGCTGCCAGTCCTTCACCAGCCGTTCGGCCTTCAGCGCCGGATCGCGGCGGACCCGGTCTTCGTGCCGGACGGCACCCGCCAGTTCGGCGCCGCGCTCGGGTCCGGCAAGCTGCTTCATCGCGCGCCATGTCTGCGGCTCATAGCGCAGGGCGTTGTGCAGGTCGTTGACCGCGTTGGGTCGCACCGCCTCCAGTGCCGCCGCCGCTTCCCGCAGTTCGCGCTTCTGGTATTCCAGAACAGGAAGGGTCTGGTCGCGCATCCGCTGCTGGTCCTGAAAGGCCCGCGCATAGCGCTCGGCTACCTGCTCCAAACGCGGCGCTGGCGCGAGTGTCGCGGGCTCGCGCGTCGGCGTGTCCAATCCTTCCACGCGCCCGATCTCCGGCGCTGGCCGCCTCACAGCCAGCTTCAGTCCATCGAACATGCTGCGCTGGGGCATTTCGGGTTGTCGCGTCAAACCTTGATCGCGCGCCAAGCCCTGCGCATGCATCCGCCGTTCGCGCATCGGGTCGGGGACGACGATGGCGTTTTCAATGCCGCGCCGCGCCGCATAATCGAGCGTAGTTTCCTTGAGACCGGCGCGACTGAGACGGGACGACAACGCGGCAAGGTCGGCAAATTCGTCGCGCCCGGCGTACAGCGTCGCGGCATCGCGGTGGCGCGTCATGCCGACATAGGTCAGGTGCCGGTCCATTGCTCCGGAGGCCAGGACAAACGTCCGGTCCACGGTGGCGCCCTGCGCCTTGTGGATTGTGACGGCATAGCCGTGATCTACGGCGGCATAATCCACCATTGAGACGGAGACGACGCGCCCCGGCCCGCGTGCGGCGTCGAGACGGACTTCCAGCCGGCCCGGCTCGGCCCGCTCCACTGTTCCCAGCATCCCGTTCTTTACGCCAAGGTCGCGGTTATTCTCTTTGAACAACAGCCGGTCGCCCGCCGCAAAGGCGCGTTCGCCTTCGGCGGTTTGGTAGGCCAATTCGTTCTGCAACTCGCCTTGCCCGACCGGCCCGGTCCGCTCCTGGCGGGCGGCGCGGATCATGTCGTTCAACTCCCGAACGTCCACTTTGCGGTGTGCCAGCACCAGCCGGGAACTTTCCGGCCGGGCGTCCCGATCCGCGATCACATCGCGCACGATGGCGCGGCGGGCGGCGGCAATGTCGTCCTCAAACCGGATGGCACCGTGCTCGGCGTAAGCTGTCAGGCCTTCATGGGTACGCTGACGGCCAAAGGCCATTGAGGCGTCCCGCTGCCAGTCCTCGCGCTGGCGGCGGATTTGCCCAAGCTCGGCCACCCCCGCCCGCTCGGCCACCGCGCGGAACGCCGCCCCCGGCCCAATGGGCTGCAACTGCTCGGGATCGCCCACCAGAACGATCTTAGCGCCCGCCCGATCAGCGTGTTGCAGCACGCGGGAGAGCTGCCGGGACCCCACCATCCCGGCTTCGTCCACTACGAACACATCCCGGGGTCCAAGCTGATCGTAGCCTCGCTCCCAACCCCGTTCCCAGCTTGCCAGCGTGCGTGACGCGATGCCGGAGGATTCCTCCAAACCTTCGGCCGCCTTGCCGGCTAACGCCGCGCCATGCACCGCATAACCTTCCGCCTCCCAAGCCTCTCGCCCCGCCGCCAGCATGGTGCTCTTGCCAGCCCCGGCCAATCCGACAACGGCGCTGATCCGTTCCGGCCCCGCGATATGGCGGATCGCGTTCCTCTGTTCCTCGGCCAGGAAAGACCGCGCGTCGATAGCCCGTTCCACCTTCCGGCTTGCTATGGCGAAGCTGCGCTCCATCGCCATGCGGTCGGCGCTGTCGCCGATCTGCCGCTCAACCGCGATCATCTCTTTGGTCGAATACCGCGCCGCTGCCATCGTGCGGCCGGACTCGTCGCGTTGCTCCGGGCAAAGTTCGACCAGGGCGGGCGAGGCCATGGCCTTGGCAAACGCCGCCTGGAAGTCGTCGGGGTTCTCGATATAGCGGTGCAACACCATCGCCACGTCGGTGCGGTCGAACACGGACTTTTCGTTGGTGATGAGCGCCAATGCCTGTTCCGGCTTTTCGCGGATCAACTTGGCGTTATGACGGGCGCTGTCCGCGTCCTGGCGGTGGCGGTCCACCGCTTTGCCCCGCCGCTCCATCTGCGAGGCATGCACCCCGATATGCTGGGTCGGTTCGATCTCCAAACCGCAATCGCGGTGCGAGCGATGGTCAATCCGAATGTCATGGCCGGCGATTGCCAGATGCCGGTTGGTCCGTTGCTCCCAATCCAGCCGGATATCCCTCAATTGGTCGTGCGAGGTTGGAAGGCCGAGCGCGAGGAGTTTCTTGTTCTCCAATTCCAGGTCGGATTTGTCGCCAAGCCCATTGGATTCGACTTTGCGCGTCGTCAGCATGATATGGGCGTGATGGTTGCGAACGTCCGTCGCGCCGTGTGGGCTGTGGATCGCAAAATCCACGGCCACGCCGTAACGATCTGCCAATCCCTGACTGAACTCTCTGGTAAGCTCCAACCGCTGTTCCGCCGTCAGTTCGTGGGGCAGCGCCACTTCGATCTCGCGCGCCACCCGCGCGTCTTTGCGCTTCTCCGCCGCCTCGGCCATGTTCCACAAGGTCGAGCGGTCCAAAGCCCAATCGGCGTTCGAATCTTTGGGAACAACGATCTCGACATGCTCCACGCCGCCGCGCCGGGTGAAGTCATGGGTCAGGCCGTCCCGTTCGTTGGTGAGCTTTTGCGAGGCGCGATAGGCTGCCGCCGCCACGGCGCTGCGTCCGCCGCTGCGGGCAATGGGCTTCATCGCCAGATGGTAGATCGCCATGACGATCGCTGGCGGGCCAAGGGTACACTCCCCCCTCGCGGCCAGGGTCCGTCCCAAACAGCCTATCAAGCACCGGAGTTGCGAAGCAACTCGTAAGTGCGCCCTTACAGTTTTTCGCTGCGCTTCAAAC
>JAGWVX010000260.1 GCA_018970685.1 Alphaproteobacteria bacterium
GCGCCCCCGGATTGTTGCGGATTTCGTTGAGCTTCATGTTACTTGCTTTCTTCGACGATCTCGACGAGGTGCGAGACGGCGCGGATCATGCCCCTTATGGCTGGCGTATCTTCCAGCGTGCGCGTGCGGCGTATCTTACCAAGCCCCAGGCCTTTCAGCGTCGCTGTTTGAACAGCAGGCTTGCGGTTGGCGCTTTTGATCTGACGCACCGTCACGGTCTTCTTCGCTGCGGTTTTCTTGTCGGCCATCATTCAATTCCTTATGCGCTCGCTTCGGCGCCCTTTTGGCCTTCACGACGTGAGATAATTTCCGCAACGCTGCGCCCGCGGCGCTGGGCCACCATGCGCGGCGATTGTTGCTTCTTCAATGCATCGAAGGTGGCGCGCACCATGTTGTAGGGATTGGACGTGCCAAGCGATTTCGACACAACGTCGCCTACGCCAAGCGCTTCAAACACCGCACGCATTGGACCGCCCGCAATGATCCCGGTGCCCGCCGGCGCCGGACGCACAACCACCTTGCCGGCACCGTGGTGACCATGGATCTCGTGGTGGAGCGTACGGCCGTCCTTCAACGGCACGCGGATCAGCGCACGCTTGGCGGCGTCCGTCGCCTTACGAATCGCCTCCGGCACCTCGCGCGCCTTGCCGTGACCGAAGCCGACGCGGCCGCGCTGATCGCCAACGACGACAAGCGCGGCGAACCCGAACCGCCGGCCGCCTTTCACCACTTTGGCCACACGGTTGATGTGGACCAGCTTGTCGACGAATTCGCTGTCGCGCTCTTCGCGATCGCCGCGTTCTCTGCCTTCACGCGCCACGTGCCGTTCCTTCCGTTAGAATTCCAGGCCGCCCTCGCGGGCGGCGTCTGCGAGCGCTTTCACCCGCCCATGATAGATGTATCCGCCGCGGTCGAAGACGACCCGCTTGACGCCCTTGGCAATTGCCCGTTCGGCTATCTTCTTGCCGACCACAGCCGCTGCCGCGACGTTCCAAGATTTGGCAGCCTTGGCTTCTTTCTCGTTGGTCGACGCGACGGCAAGGGTTGCTCCGGCCTTGTCGTCGATGACCTGCGCATAGATATGCCTGCCCGAGCGGAACACCGAGAGCCGCGGACGACCGGCTGCGTTCTTCACCAAGCGAAAGCGCGTGCGCTTCGTACGGCGATCGAAGAGGTTCTTCGTCATGATTACTTCTTCTTGCCTTCCTTGCGGCGGACATACTCATTGGCATAACGCACGCCTTTGCCCTTGTAAGGCTCAGGCGGACGATAGCCTCGGATTTCCGCAGCAACCTGACCGACCAACTGCTTGTCGATGCCCGAGATCGTCAGCATCGTCGGCTTTTCCGATGTGATCGTGATGCCGGCCGGAATCGGATAAGCCACATCGTGACTGAAGCCGAGCTGCAGATTCAAGTTTTTGCCCTGCACCGCGGCACGGTAACCGACGCCCTGAATTTCCAGTTTCTCGGTAAAGCCGTTGGTCACGCCCTGCACCAGATTATTTACCAGCGTGCGCGACAAGCCCCACATTTGCGCGGCACGCTCCATCTCCTTGCGCGGAGACACGGTAATACCGTGATCACCCACGCTTACGTCGACTTCTTCGACAAGCGTCACCTTGAGCTCGCCCTTGGGACCTTTGACCTTGACGGTCTTGCCTTCCACCGAGGCGGTAACGCCCTTCGGCAGCGCAACCGGCTTTTTACCGATACGCGACATCGTCTTCTCCTAGAACACCTGACAGAGAACTTCGCCGCCCACGTTCTTTTCGCGCGCGGCCGTGTCCGTCATAACGCCCTGCGGCGTTGAAACGATGGACACACCTAGTCCCTGACGATGCGGTTTCAATTCTTTCACCGAGGCATAAACACGACGGCCCGGCGTCGACACGCGCTTGAGCTCACGGATCACCGGCCGGCCTTCATGATATTTGAGCTCGATCTCGAGCTCACGCATGCCCGTCTTAAATTCCACCTCGGCATAGCCCCGAATAAAACCTTCAGCCTGAAGTACGTCGAGCAGCCGCACGCGCAAACGTGAGTTCGGCGACTTGATCTTCGCCATACCGCGAAGTTGGCCGTTTCTGATGCGTGACAGAAGATCGCCAATGGGATCGGTGATCGCCATATTCCCGTTTCTCCTTACCAGCTCGCCTTGGTCATGCCAGGGATCTGGCCAAAATTCGCAAGATCACGCAACGCGATGCGCGAAACCCTGAGCTTGCGATAATAACCCTTCGAACGTCCCGACAACTCGCAACGATGCTTGATGCGCGTTTTGGACGAATTGCGCGGTAACTTCGCGAGCTTCAGCCTCGCCGCAAAGCGATCTTCCGGCGGAACGCTCATATCGTCCGCCTTGGCCTTCAGCGCGGCGCGCTTGCTTGCGTATTGCGCAACCATCTTCTCGCGCTTCTTGTTACGGTTAATCTGGGAGAGTTTCGCCATGACGCCTCGCCTTAATTCATAAACGGAAACTGGAAGCCCTTGAGAAGCGCCTTGGCTTCCTCGTCGGTCTTCGCGGACGTATTGATGATGACGTCCATGCCCCACACGCTTTCCGTCTTGTCGTAGTCGATTTCGACGAAAACGATGTGCTCCTTCAACCCCATCGCGTAGTTACCGCGACCGTCGAAGCTGCTTCCCTTAAGACCGCGAAAGTCGCGAACGCGCGGCAGCGCCATGGTAATCAGCCGATCCAGGAATTCGTACATGCGGTCCTGACGCAGCGTGACCTTGACACCGATCGGCAAACCTTCACGTATCTTGAAAGTCGCGATTGCCTTCTTTGCGCGCGTCACAACCGCCTTCTGTCCGGCAATCGCCGTCAAGTCGTTGACCGCCGATTGAATCTTCTTTTGATCACCCGACGCTTCGCCCGCGCCAATGTTCACGACGATCTTGTTGATCTTCGGAACCTGCATCGCGTTCTTGTAGCCGAATTGCTTCATCAACTCCGGACGGATCACGTCATTATAACGCTTCTTGAAGCGCGGCGTGTAATTTGGATCGCGCGCCGCCTCGCCCACCTTCACTTGCGTGCCGACGGACTTTTCCTCGCGCTTCTTCGAAGGCTTCTTTTCAGCCTTCTCTTTTCCTGCCTCAGACATCGATAACCTCACCGGACTTCTTGGCGACGCGCACGCGACGACCGTCGCCCAATATTTTCCAGCCGACGCGCGTTGCTTGGCCCGATTTGGGATCGACATGGGCCAAATTCGACAGATGCACAGGCAGCTCCTTGCTGACGATGCCGCCCTGTTGGCGTTGCGTCTGCTTTTGATGACGCTTGACTGTATTCACGCCGGACACCAGTGCGCGGTCTTCCTTCGGGAACACTTTAATGACTTCGCCTTTTTTGCCCTTGTCGCGCCCCGTCGTAACGATCACACGGTCGCCCTTCTTGATTTTCGCAGACATCAGAGCACCTCCGGCGCCAAAGAAATGATCTTCATGTGATTTTTGGCGCGCAGTTCACGGGTAACGGGTCCAAAAATACGGGTCCCGATCGGCTCCCCCTGGGCGTTTACCAGCACGGCGGCGTTGCCGTCGAAACGGATCAGGCTGCCGTCCGGACGGCGCACCCCCTTTGCCGTGCGCACAACCACGGCCTTGAGCACTTCGCCCTTCTTCACGCGGCCGCGCGGAATCGCTTCCTTTACGCTCACCACGATCGTGTCGCCGACGTCCGCGTAACGACGCTTGGAACCGCCCAACACCTTTATGCACATCACGCGGCGCGCACCGGAATTGTCGGCAACATCAAGCTCAGTCGTCATCTGTATCATAGTGTTCTACTCCAGACGCCCAGTCGGCCTATTTGCCGCCAACGCGCTCAAATACTTCCCAGGTCTTCAACTTGGAGACCGGACGGCATTCCCGGATACGCACAATATCGCCGACCTTGAATTCGCCCTTCTCGTCATGGGCATGGTATTTCTTCGAGCGGCGCACGGTCTTGCCCATTACCGGGTGGGTAAAACGGCGCTCCACATCGACCACGACGGTCTTATTGTTCTTGTCGCTGACCACGACGCCTTGCAGCACGCGCTTAGGCATTGCTCGTTCCTTCTATCCTTTAGCCGGCCTTTCGGCGCTGCTCCGTCAAAATTGTCCGAATACGCGCGATATCTTTGCGTACGACTCGAATCCGGTTCGTCTTCTCAAGCTGACCGTTGGCGCGCTGAAAGCGCAGGTTAAACTGCTCCTTCTTGAGTTTGGCCAATTGGTCCGACAGTTCATCGGCGGTCTTGGTCCGAAACTCGTCCGCCTTCGACGACACCTTCGCGGAAGCGGCGGCGTCCTTGGCCTTTGACCTCGCGGCCGATTTCTTGACCTTTGGTTTCGCGGCGGCTTTCGCCGTGGTTTTCTTTTCAGCCATGATCCTTCTCACACGTCCCGTGCGACAAACTTCGTCGCGATGGAAAGCTTGGCTGCGCCGAG
>JAGWVX010000261.1 GCA_018970685.1 Alphaproteobacteria bacterium
GGCGATATCGCCGGACGATATGAAGATCTTCCGCCAGATGGGCGTCGATCCGCGTGGTTATCTGGGCAAAGTCATGCGCGTTCGTGGGATCGTGCAGTGGTTGAATGGACCGGAAATCGAACTCGCTAATCCCAAACAGGCGGAAGTACTGCAGTAAAAAGGGCCCGGAGTTTCCCCCGGGCCCTTCCGATCTCGGTGCAACGTGAATCTACGCTGCCTTCTTCAGCAGTACGCCTTCAACGCGCTTGACTGCGGCCTGTTCGTCGATGCGTTCCACCGCGGCGACTTCGCGGGCCATGCGGGCTAGGGCCGCTTCGTAAAGCTGGCGCTCGGAATAGGACTGTTCCGGCTGCCCGCTGGCGCGGTGCAGGTCGCGCACCACTTCCGCGATGGAGACGAGATCGCCCGAATTGATCTTCGCTTCGTATTCCTGCGCCCGGCGAGACCACATGGTGCGCTTGATGCGCGCACGCCCTTTCAGCGTGTTGAGTGCGGTCGCCACCGTGTCGGGGGAGGAAAGCTTACGCATGCCGACGGACTTTGCCTTCAGGATCGGCACCCGCAGGGTCATCTTGTCCTTGTCGAAGGTAATAACGAACAACTCAAGTTTCGTGCCCGCCACTTCCTGCTCTTCGATACGCATGATCTTGCCTACGCCGTGCGTCGGATAAACCACATGGTCGTTGGCCTTGAATTCAAGTTTCTTGTTGGAGTTCGCCGGGACTTTTTTGGCAGCCACCGGGATCGTCGTCTTCGCCGTCGTCATATATTTCCATTTCCGCTTCGCGCACTCGAAAACGCGCCATCCGCAGGGACGGCATCGCATTACCTTGCACTGCAACAGAATGCGGCGCCTCCGGACCTTTCACTAATCCGGGTGGGGCAGCGCCTTTCGAGTTATTTCAGAACGGAGACAGCGTATCACACTGTTCGGGAAAAGAAAAGCTACAAATCAGCAAACCTTTGAATCCGCGTAACTTATTTTGAATACCACGAGAAACTGTCACGAATTCGTCAGCCAAACGCACGAATCTGGACGGCTTTCGCCTGGCATGACGCGTCAATTTCGCAATTGCAAAATGTTAATTTTACGAACCAGAGCCGGGTTTTTCGCTGAAATACTTATCGAATTTGCCCTTTTCGTCCCGGAACGTGTCTGCGTCGACCGGCGGCGTACCCTTCTGGGTGATGTTCGGCCAAGTTTTGGCGTAGTCGGCGTTCAGCGTGAGCCACTTCTCCAGGCCGGTTTCCGTGTCGGCTTTGATGGCTTCCGGCGGACATTCAGGCTCGCATACGCCGCAATCGATGCACTCGTCGGGGTGGATGACGAGCATGTTCTCGCCCTCATAGAAACAGTCCACCGGACAGACCTCGACGCAGTCCATGTATTTGCATTTGATGCAGGCGTCAGTAACGACGTAGGTCATTGCGTACTCCGGAGGTCTCTTGGTGGTTTGTCCATTAAGGCTCGCGCGTCGCAGGATCAAGTGTGCTTTGGCCCTTGGTGGTATCCGCGACGATTTCGTAAAGCTGCTGCGCTTCCCGTGCAGGGCCGCGGCGAGCACTGCCGGCTAGAACCCGTACCAGGACGATTTCCCGGGCCTGCGGTACGGTTAAGACATCCCCCGGTTTGATTTCCCGTCCGGCTTTTTCGACGCGCTGGCCATTCAGGCGAAGGAGCCCGGACTCGCACGCTGCCCTGGCAAGCTCGCGCGAACGGTAAAACCGGGCGCACCACAGCCATTTGTCGAGGCGGAGCCGGGTTGCGCTCATTTGCCTCCGATAAGCCCCGCAAGGCCGGCAAACGGAGATGCGTCATGCCGCGTAACCTCCGGGACGGCGCGGCGGTCGCGCTCGTGACGTTCCTTTCGCCTCCAGACCTTGTGATCGCCGGCCACGTCCGTTTCGTACCAGCCAATTGCCGTTAGGATTTCGCGCAGCTCTTCGTTACTGCAGCCGAGCAGCGACACCAACTTGGGCAGCAAGGCGCCCGCCGTTGTTCCGTCGATGGCACCTTTCCCGAGCGCTTCTTCCAAGCGCTCAAGCATATCCAGCCGAATGGCGCGGCGCCCGATGACCCGAAAACCCGCAGCCGCAAGGAAGCCGTTAGGGGCCCCCGCATCGTTGACGAACGATGTCAGCCCCGGTCGTGGCAGCGCGGGGATGTTCTCCCGCTTCATCCATACGCCCCACAGAAGAGCCAGTAATCCCGAGGCGTCCGGACGCAGCAACTTTTGTAGATAGATCGAGTGTCGTCCGAACCACACGCCGTACGATTTGAGCGCGCGCATGACGGGACGGCGATTTGCGGGCAATGTGACGCGCGTTGCGTCCAATGAGCCGAGATTCTCGCAAAGCTGATGGGCGATGCCGCGTGCCAGCGCCGGAATGGCGTCTGCTGAGCCGGCTTTGGCATCGACGCCCGCCTGCAAGGCAAGCAGCGGTCCAAGCTTCGCGGAAACACGCGCGGCAAGCCATTGCTCCAGCCGCTGTTGCACGTTTTCGCGCGAGCTCCCCTTCAGATTCTCGTCCGCTAACAATGCAACTTTGGGCGCAAGCGGCGAGGGGCCCGCCGTCAGCTGGCCGACAATGGCGCTGTCCCACCATAGTCGGCCGTGTTCGCTCAACGTGATGTCCGCATCTGCCGCAGCTGCCAATCTCCGTGCTCTTGCAAAAAATTCGCCTTCGAGACCTTTGACGGCGGCGGCCCGCAAAGCTCGCTCATGGATTCCCGATGCGCTGTCGGCTTGTGAAAACCGGAAGCCATCCAGCTTGCCGACAATCTCTCCGCCTATTGCGACGCCGCCGGAATCGTCGAGTACTACGTCGATCATGTCGTCGCGCGCCAATTGGCGCATCAGCGCGGATGTCCGGAAGTCGATGAAGCGCTGTGTCAGCTTTTCATGCAGCGCATCCGAGAGACGGTCTTCGATCGCGCGCGTTTGGTCCTGCCAATGGACGTTGTCTTTTACCCAGCCAGGTCGATGCGCCGCATAAGTCCAGGTGCGGATCTGCGCCAACCGCCCGGACAGCGTGGCCACGTCTCCCTCCGTGACGTCGAGGCGCGCGATCTGCCTCGCCAGCCAATCTTCGGGCAGCACGCCTTCGTCGCTAATCAGGTGGAAGAAAATCGTGCGAATCAGCCGCACGTGTTCGTCCGTGCTCAGCTTGTGGAAGTCCGGCAGCTGACAGGCATCCCACAAAAGGCGGACATGTGCAGGGGCGCGCGTCCGATCGCGTACCTCGTCCTGCTCACCCAGAATGCGCAAGGCGATAAGGTCGCTGGCAGGGCGGGCCTTGACCAACCCGCGTGTTGGCGGCGGCTCGTCAAGGCAAACAGCCAGTGAGTCGAGTGACTGGAATGAAAGCGCCGAATTGCGCCATTGCAGCACGCGAACCGGCTCGTAATGGTGACCTTCGACGCGCGCGATGGTTTCGTCGTCCGGCATTTCGGCATCGCCGGTGATGCCGAAAGTGCCGTCATTCATATGCCGACCGGCGCGACCGGCGATCTGTCCGATTTCTTCGGGCCGGAGCGGGCGCGTCGCAAACCCGTCGAATTTCTCCAATGCAGAGAAGGCGACGTGGTCCACGTCCATGTTGAGCCCCATGCCGATGGCGTCGGTCGCCACCAGGAAATCGACGTCGCCCGATTGGTACAGGGCTACCTGGGCGTTGCGTGTACGCGGGCTGAGCGCGCCCAGCACGACCGCCGCGCCGCCACGCTGGCTCCGGATGAGTTCGGCGATGCCGTAAACCTCGTCCGCCGAAAACCCGACCACGGCCGAGCGCCGGGGCAGGCGCGTCATCTTCTTCGAACCGGTATAGGCGAGGTCGGAGAACCGCTCGCGCGACACGAAGTAGGCACGCGGCACGAAGCGCTGGATGGCGCCGCGCATGGTGTCGGCGCCAAGGAACGCCGTTTCTTCTTCGCCGCGCGCGTGCAGCAACCGGTCGGTGAACACATGTCCGCGCTCCGGATCGGCGCAAAGCTGGATCTCGTCGACGGCCAGGAAGGCGGTACCGATATCGACCGGCATCGCTTCCACCGTGCAGACGAAGTATTTGGCGTTCGGCGGGACAATCTTCTCTTCGCCGGTGATCAGCGCAGCGAGATTGGCGCCTTTCAGTCGGACCACTTTGTCGTAAACCTCGCGTGCCAAGAGGCGCAGAGGCAATCCGATCATGCCGGACTTGTGGGCCAGCATACGCTCGATGGCGAAGTGGGTTTTGCCGGTATTGGTGGGGCCCAGGACGGCGGTAATCCGGCCGCCGGCTGCTGCCTTTTCCAACGTCATATGCTTAGGGGTCATCAGCCGGATAGTTGGGGCTTTTCAGCCGCAAGTACAAGCAACACACGCTCTCCGCCTGGTGCAGCAACGCGGTAGCCAACAGCTAGAACGACTTGGGAACGGAAAGTGGCCGAATCACTA
>JAGWVX010000262.1 GCA_018970685.1 Alphaproteobacteria bacterium
CGAATAATTGTGTTGGGTTTGGGGCGGGCGAGGTCGACGGTCAGCAAGCCGTTTTCCAGCGTTGCGCCTTTAACCTCTATGCCTTCCGCCAGCACGAAGGCGCGCTGAAACTGTCTCGCCGCAATACCGCGGTGCAGGAAATTCCGGTCGCCGTTGTCGCTCTGCTTGCCGCGAATGACGAGTTGGCGGTCCTCTACCGTCACGTTCAACTCTTCGCGAGAAAAGCCGGCCACCGCCAAAGTAATGCGCAGCTTGTCCGCGTCGGCCTGTTCGATGTTGTAGGGAGGGTACCCGTCGCCTGCGCTCTTGGCGGTGCGCTCCAGGAGTTGCTCCAGGTGCTCGAAACCCAGCAGGAACGGACTATTGAAAAATACTGCTCGATTCATCGCCAAGCCCTCCTTAAGCGGCTTCGCTACGGTTATGCGGCCCTGCAAGGCGCCGCCTCCGTACAGAATGTGGGGTGTTCCGGCTCGTAATCAAGGGACAGCTGAGAATATCCTGAACCGAACCTTGCGCCAGCGTTGCCCGGACGGTGCAGCGGGGGCACAACAGGGCCGCCATGACACACCTAATCCTTGACGACGCGGCCACGGGCCGGGCCAAAGTCTTTGCGCCCGCCCTAGGCGTCATTCGTGCCGACGCGTCGGATGAGGTGGCGGCGGCGCTGGAAGCCATCGAGGCGGCGACGGCGGCCGGTCAGTATGTCGCGGGTTATTTTTCTTATGAACTCGGCTACGTGCTGGAGGCCCGGTTGCGGCCGTTGATGCCAAGCAATCGCGCCGTCCCGCTGCTTTGGTTCGGCCGATTTGAAATGCCGCAGGTCGCTGAAGATACCGGCGCCGCGCTGGCCGCCAGGTCTGCGGGCCGCGCCTATGCTGGTCCGCTGACGCACGAATGGGACGCCGCCGCTTATCGCCGGCGATTCGACCGTGTGCGCGGTCTCATTGCCGCGGGCGATTTCTATCAGGCAAATCTGACGTTCCGCTCGCGCTTCGGATTCGTCGGCGATCCACTGACGCTGTACTGCGCGCTGCGCGAATATTCGGCGGCACGTTACGGCGCCTACATCGACGATGGTGAGCGGCAGATTCTCAGCTTGTCACCGGAATTGTTCTTCGAGCTTGCAACCCACGGCGGCGTCACCGTGCGACCGATGAAAGGCACGGCGGCGCGCGGCGCCGATTCTGTCTCTGATGCGGAGGCACGCGCGCGGCTAGCGGCCAGCGCCAAGGACCGCGCGGAGAATCTGATGATTGTCGATTTACTGCGCAACGATCTGGGGCGCATTGCCGAGGTTGGCAGCGTCGGCGTCTCCGGCCTGTTCGACGTGGAAACCTACCCGACCTTGCATCAGATGGTGTCGACAGTGACCGCGCGCCTGAAGCACGGCGCCGGCGCGGGAGAGATCGTCCGGGCGCTGTTTCCCTGTGGCTCCATTACCGGCGCGCCGAAGATCCGCGCCATGGAGGCGATCGCCGAGCTAGAGCAGAGTCCGCGCGGTGTTTATTGCGGCGCTATCGGCTATTTCGCGCCGGATGGCTCCGCGCGGTTCAACGTGGCCATTCGGACGTTGACGATTTCGGGCAATCGCGGGGAGTTAGGGCTGGGCGGGGCGGTGGTACAGGATTCGCGCTGCGATGCAGAATATGCCGAGTGCCTGCTGAAGGCGCGTTACTACGAAATTGCGCGCCGTCCGCTGGAACTGATCGAGACGCTGCGTTTTTCGCCGGGCGAAGGTTTTGTGCGCCGCGATCTTCACCTTGCGCGCATGTTGCGTTCTGCCGGAATGCTTGGAATACCATTCGACGTCGGGCGGGCGCATCGTGCTCTAGAGGAAGCATTGCCTCTCCCGTTAAGAGGGCGGCAAAAAAATCCGCAAGCGGAACAGGTGAAATTTTCAGTGAAGGGTAACGATTTGCGCGTGCGCCTCACCTTGACCGATGACGGCAGGTTCGCGTGTACCGCTGCCGCTCTGCCGCCGGGACCGTCGAGCTGGGCCTACCTGATTTCCGCGCAACGGATTTCGAGCGCCGACGCGCTTATCCGGCACAAGATTAGCTGGCGCGATATGTACGAACGCGAGCACGCCAATCTGCCGCCCGGTTGCCATGAGATTGTTTTCCTCAACGAGCGCGGCGAAGTCGCGGAAGGCAGCCGCACCAACATTTTCATCCTGCGAGACGGCAAACTGCGCACGCCGCCACTATCGTCGGGCACGCTTGACGGCGTCTTGCGCCGCTCGCTGATCGAGGAAGGCCGCTGTGAGGAGGCGACGCTGATGCCGGAAGACCTGACGGATGCAGACGTTTATCTCGGTAATTCGCTGCGAGGGTTGATACGCGCCGTGCCGGCGTCGCGCGCTTGATCGGCTAATCTGCCTTCGCGGTCAGGGCACAGAGCAGCGCCAGCGTTTCGGGGATCACCCAACCGTCTGCTTCCAGTACGCGGCCCTCCGTCGCGTCCGCCACCGCGACCCGCGCCAGCGGCTGATGCGCCAGTCGCGCACGGACCTTTTCCGACACCGCCTTGGCGTCAAAATCGTCGATACCCGCTAGAACTGCCTCGCCGATTTGCGCATCCGCGTCGCGATCATCCAGCAGGGCCAGCAGATCGTCATAGGGGCTGGGAGCGTAGCGCTTGCGCAACAGGCGCCGTCCTTCATAGGCCGCACCGGCCAGCACTACGACGCCGCCAGCGCCGAACATGATCCTGCGCCGGGTGAACATTTCTTTCATCGCGGCAAGCCCTTCAGATGGTCGACCAGCCTGAGCGCCAGCGCCAGCAGGTTCAGCGTCGGGTTCGCCGCGCTGTAGGTCGGATAGACAGAGCTCCCCGCCACGAACAGATTGGAGATGCCGTGCACTTGCAGATTGGCGTCCACCACGCCTTTGCGCGGATCGGCGGCCATGCGCGTCGTGCCCATATGGTGGTTGCCCCAGTCGAGGCCGTCCAACCACTGGCTGCGTGTTTTCAGATTGAGGCGCAACATGCCGGTGCGCGCCTCCAGCAACTGGCGGCCCAGTTCCTTTAATGTCTGGCGGAAATGGGTGAAATCGGAATCCGCCAACCGCATGTGCAGCTTCAGCCGCGGCATGCCAAGTGCGTCGCGTTCGGTGTCCAGGGTGAAACGGCGGTCTGGGTCCGGCGTGATCTCCATGCCGCAGCCCAGCGAATAGGCGACGGCATTGTCGGCGTCGACGCCGAGCGCCGCCGCGGTGGCCGCAACCGTTGCCTTGCCTAGATCGTCCAGATCGGTCTTGTTTTCGATGGTCGTCGAGGAATCCATCACCGCGCGCTTGCGGCGGAAGTCTTCGCTCGGGAACAGGCCCGCCCGCATGATGGCGCCATGGATCATCTGATTGTTCTGGTAATACGGCGCCAGCTGACCGTCGAACAGCACCAGCGTCGCAGTGTCGCGCGGGATCGGATGATCGGCGAAGAAGCGCCCGACTAGATCGTGATCGTTGCCGACGCCCGCCGGGTTCACGTCATTCGACGCCAACATTAGCCTGGCGATCTCGACCGCACCCATCGCCAGCACGACATATTTCGGCTTCAGGGTGAAGCGCCGGCTGTTGAGCGACGCCACGTCGAGTTGATTGATCTTGGCGCTGCCGCCGTCCAGCGCCAGGTTGGTGACGTTGGCGTGCAGGTAGGTGGAAAGACGCGGGATGCGCTTCAGATCTTCGGCGTAACGATCGCCGAAATGGGTGGGCAGCACGCTGTCGCGCATCTTGCTGAACTGAAACCAGCGGGTGACGATCCCGCCGTCGCCCAGCGCGATCGTCGGTCCTTGTTCCGGCGACCATTTGATCGCCTTGTCGTAAATGAAGGGGCCTGCTTCGCACAGCGATTGCGCGCGCGCGTAATAGGGCTCAAGCGCCTTGCGTCCGAACGGCCAGCCCGAATAGGGCATCCACACACGTTCCTCGAAATCGATGTCGTCCATCGGCCGGCACCAGCCGCCCCAATGGTTGGTGCTGCCGCCGAGATAGCGCATCCTGGTTGCTTCCAGCGGCAGATAGGGCGCGCCCACTTCCGCGCCCTGATACAAGGCCTGGGTTTTGGCGTCGAAGGTCATGCCGCCGCTTTCCAACAGCACCATGTGCAGCGGCGTGTCGGCCAGCGCGAGCGCTATCGAAATCCCGGCAGGCCCTCCGCCGACGATCGCTAAATCGGTTTCCAGTACAGTGCCCGTGGGAACGGTTCGGGCGTCGATGAATGCGCTCAATGCGCTTCCTCTCGTGAAGATCCGTCGGCAATTGGCAACCGATTCTATCGACGCCTGTACGATCCTGTCTTGTCGAAATTGTCGCCGTCACACAAGCCGTAATTTACCGCGGCCAGGACCGAAGATTTGTCCACAACACTCTGATCGCACTGGCGTCGTCCCAACGGCCTTGTGCGCCACGTCC
>JAGWVX010000263.1 GCA_018970685.1 Alphaproteobacteria bacterium
ACGCTGCGCGGCTACGGCACCTGGGCGGTTGAGCGCAAGGTAGACGGCGCTTTCATCGGTCGCGTCGGCTTGGTCAACCCCGAAGGCTGGCCGGGACTCGAGGTCGGTTGGACGCTGGGAAAACCCTATTGGGGTCAGGGTTACGCGACCGAGGCCGCCCGTATCTCCTTACATTACGCATTCCTCACCCAACCGGTTGATCGGATGCTGTCCTGCATCGATCCCCACAACAAGGCGTCGCAGGCTGTCGCTGTCAGGTTAGGCGAAAGCAAGGGTCCGCGCCGTGACATCATCATCGGCGGCAAGGCCTACGCCGCCGACATCTGGAGCGTCAGCCGCGTCGATTGGTGTGCAAAAAACGCATGAATCAAGAGACGACGACGCTTTATCGCCATCGGGATTTCATCGTCTTCCTGTTTGGGCGTTTCTTCATGACTACCGCGATGATGGCGCAGTCCGTCGCCATCGGTTGGCAGATTTACGCGATGGAGCGCACGCCGCTGGCCCTTGGTTTGGTCGGCCTGTGCCAGTTCCTGCCGATGTTTTTGCTGACCCTGCCTGCCGGCGAGATTTCCGATCGTTTCGACCAGCGCAAGGTGTTGTCGCTGGCGCTGTTGCTCCAGAGCATTTGCGGCGGCCTGTTCCTCGCCCTCAGCGTTGCGCATATCGCAAATGCGATGGCGTTCTATACCGTCCTGGTCCTATTCGGCGCGGCGCGTGGATTTTCTGCACCGTCCGGTCAGTCGCTGCTCGCGTTCCTCGTGCCGCCGGAACGTCTGGCGCGCTCCATCGCGTTAAATTCCTCGGTATTCACCACTGCGGTGATTGCGGGTCCCGCACTCGGTGGTTTTCTTTATGCCCTGGGTCCCGCGGCGACCTACAGCGTCTGCGTCGTGGGCTTTGTCGGCGGCAGTCTCTGTATGCTGACGCTGGGCGGTCGGCGTCGCAGCGGTCCTGTGTCGGGTGAGGCAAGCCGATTGGAACGTGTTGCCGAAGGCGTACGCTTTGTGCGCGAACGGCCGGTCGTGTTTGGTGCGATCTCGTTGGATCTTTTTGCCGTGCTCCTCGGCGGCGCCACAGCGCTTTTACCGGTCTACGCGCGCGACATCCTGCATGTTGGGCCGATCGGCCTCGGCTTCTTGCGCAGCGCTCCCGCGGCCGGAGCCGCGGTCATGGCGCTGGCATTGGCGCGCCGGCCGATCGAACACAGGACCGGCGCGAAGATGTTCATCGCGGTCGCCATCTTCGGAGTCGCCACCATAGTCTTCGGACTGTCGAAGAATTTCTATCTGTCTATGGCGGCGTTGGTCGTGCTGGGCGCCTCGGACATGATCAGCGTCTTCGTCCGCCAGGCTCTCATCACCTATGCCACGCCCGACGAGATGCGCGGCCGTGTCGGCGCCGTCGGCATGCTGTTCATCGGCGCTTCGAACGAATTGGGTGAATTCGAATCCGGCATCACCGCCGCCTTGTTCGGGACGATTCCGGCAGTCGTGCTCGGCGGCCTGGGAACGCTCGGCATCGTCGCCCTCTGGATGAAATTGTTCCCGCCGCTCAAGACCATCGACCGGCTGAGTGACGCCGCGTGATCACCAGCTGTAGTGCAGGGCGGCGTAAACGCCGTTAGGGCTCGCAGACAGATCGCTGGAGAAGCCGTCGGGTGGACGGTAACGTGTCGTGAAAATCTCGTTATAGCCCAACGAGATTGCGGCGCTCGTGACAACGTCCCACCAGTGATGTTCCTTGGCGTCGACGCGCGAATAACCGACGAAGGCGGCAGCGGCATAAGCCGGCAAGCCATATTCCCAGCCATAGCGCTGCCATAGGAATTGCGCTGGAGCGAAGGCTGCGGCGCTGGTGGCTGATGGAAACGAGTTCCAATCGGAGCTGTTATGGGCGCAAGGCGCCGCAAAGGGGCGGCACTCGCGCACGATCTGCTTCAAGCCGTAGGCAGTACCAACCGTAAGAATACCGCTAACCGCGAGTTGCGCCGTACCCTCCCAGTCGTCTTTCCAAAGCGTGATCCCGCCGGCCACCAGGGGCAACGCGACTGCCGTGGCCGTGCCGGCCGTTTCGGTGGTGGAAGAGGCCAAAGCTGGCATTGTGGCGTACAGAAAACTGGCGGTTACGCACGCGGAAATCCAGCGCTTCACGATAACGGGCACCCCCGAGGAAGGTCTTATGAACCTTCATAAAATTATGATGCTAGCCCAGCAAGCCGCAAGCGCCAAAAAGGCGTGACTATACAAATTGTCAATCTTCTCACCAGCGATAGTTTGCCGTGACGAATACGCCGTCGGGGCCGGCTTCCATGTCCGAATAGAAGCCGTATGGCTTGCGATATTGGGTGGTGATGAGCGCGTTGTAGCCGAAGGAGATAACCGTGCTCGCCAGTCCGTCCCAGATCCGGTTCTTCCGGGCCTTGTCGAGCGAATAGCTCGTATATTTGGATACGATGAAAAGCGGCACGCCCCACTCCCAGCCGTAACGGTGCCAGACGAAGGATGACGGTGCGGAAGCGAGCGCGGAGGTCGTGGAGGGGAAGGAGTCCCAGCCGGTGCTGTGGTCGGTGCGGCTGGCGTCGGGACGCCGCTCACGGACAATCTGTTTCAGGCCATAGGCGGTTCCCACGGTCAACACCGTTACCACGGTCAATTGCGCCAGCCCCGTCCAATCGTCCTTCCACGTCGCAATGCCCGCCGCGACGAGGGGCATAGCATAGGCAACGGCTTTGCCGCCGGTCGCCGACGGCGTGGCCTGTGCTACTGACGTAAAGCAGAGGGCAACCGCCAGCGCGCACGCCGTCGAAACGCTTCTGTTCATGCTGGCTCCCCCGGGAATGTGCAGCGGATTCCCGAACTATATCGACATTTGAAATATGCACAAATACGACAGTATTCATGCATTATGACAACCGGGCAACAGCGGGGCAGACGTGAAACAGCAAGCATTGAAAGGTTGGACTGCGGCACAGGTGCATGTTGTGGCGGCGAGCTATCTGGGCTGGACGCTCGACGCATTCGACTTCTTCCTGCTCGTCTTCGTTATTAAGGACGTCACCAACGCGTTCGCCACGACGGTGACATCTGTCGCTTTGGCGATCACGCTCACCCTGGCGTTGCGCCCCGTTGGAGCTTTCATCTTCGGCCGTCTCGCTGATCGGTATGGACGGCAACCCATCCTGATGCTCGACGTCGCGTTGTATTCGCTGTTCGGATTCGCTACCGCCTTCGCGCCGAATCTGACGGTGTTTCTGGTCATTCGCGCGTTGTTCGGTGTGGCGATGGGCGGCGAGTGGGGTGTCGGCGCCTCGCTGACGATGGAGACGATTCCGCCCGGCGCGCGGGGCTTTGTCTCTGGCTTGCTGCAATCGGGCTATCCCACTGGCTACCTGTTCGCTTCCGTGGTGTTCGGCTTGCTGTATCCGCATATCGGTTGGCGCGGTATGTTCATGGTTGGCGCGTTGCCTGCCCTTTTGATTCTCTACATCCGTAGCAGCGTTCCGGAATCGCCCGTCTTCGAGCGCGGGCATACCAGAGCGGTCACCGCTGCCGGCGTGCTGGAGAAGCATTGGAAGTTGGCGCTGTACGCCATCCTGCTGATGACCGCCTTCAATTTCTTCAGCCATGGCACGCAGGATCTCTACCCGACCTTCCTGCAGAGGCAGCGTCATTTCGATCACGCCACGGTCAGCACAATCGCGGTGATCTACAATATCGGTGCGATCATAGGAGGGCTCGCCTTCGGTTCCATCAGCCAGATTTTCGGCCGTAGACGGACGATCGTGTTCGCCGCACTGCTGGTGGTTCCGGCCGTGTGGTTGTGGGTCTATTCGGCGACCGCGGTCATGCTGGCGCTGGGCGCCTTCATCGTGCAGTTCTTCGTGCAAGGCGCCTGGGGCGTGGTGCCGGCGCATCTCAACGAATTATCGCCGCCGGAGGCGCGCGGTACCTTCCCGGGAACCGTCTATCAGCTTGGCAATTTCATCGCGTCGTCGAATGCCGTGATGCAAGCGAAGATTGCCGAGACCCACGGCAACGATTACGCCCTGGCTCTAGCCATGGTGGCGGTTGCCGCGTCCGTCGCGATCGTGCTGCTCATCGGTTTTGGCCGTGAAGCGAAGGACATCGATATGACGGTTGGCACGCTGCCGAGCGGTTAGCCCTTCAGGAACACGTCCACGCGGTCGGTCGGACCGTTGTCGTCGACGCCGCCCATGGCGCGCACGTCTATGCGTTCGGACGGCACGCCATCGTCGATCAGCAGCTGACGGACGATGAGCGCGCGCCTGAGCGACAGCCTGCGCGTATCCGAAGTCTTTTCGCCTCTCGGCCCGCCATAAGCGATTAACTGCACGCGCGTCGAAT
>JAGWVX010000264.1 GCA_018970685.1 Alphaproteobacteria bacterium
TTCGGCGCCGATGAAGGCGGTGGTGGCCGGACCGGATGGAAAAGAAATCCCGGTCGAAATGGGGTCCTACGGCGTGGGCGTGTCGCGGCTCGTCGGCGCGATCATCGAGGCTTCCCATGACGACGCCGGCATCGTCTGGCCGGAGCCCGTGGCGCCGTTCGGCGTCGGGCTGGTCAACCTCAAGGCGGGCGACGCCAAGACGGACGCGGCCTGCGAGGACCTCTATGCGCGACTGACCGCCGCAGGCAAAGACGTGCTGTATGACGACACCGGCGAACGTCCCGGCGCGAAATTTGCGGGCATGGATTTGATCGGGTTGCCCTGGCAGGTTGTCGTCGGACCGCGCGGCCTGGAGAAGGGCTTGATCGAAATAAAGAACCGCAAAACCGGCGCCAAGGAAGAGATGCCGGCCGACGCCGCCGTGAAAAAGTTGACGCCGGGTGACTGACGCGTTTTCGACTCCTCGATGCCGGGATTTCCTGTCAACCCTGCGCAGAGTCACATGAACTGCGCGTTCTCGTCGTAGCTCGGCGCCTTGGCGCTGCGCTAGGATTGCTGCTCGACCTTCCGCAGCGCTCCGCTCGGAGCGCGCCAGCGACAACAATGGGAGCTAGGCGTGACAACTGTTCGCAGCAACATCGAAATCGCCCGCGACGCTAAGATGAGGCCGATTTCCGAAATCGGCCGCAAAATCGACATCCCTGACAGCGCGCTTCTCCAATACGACCGCCACAAGGCCAAGGTGTCCTACGATTTCATCGAAAGCCTGAGCGGCAACAAGGACGGCAAGCTCGTTCTGGTGACGGCGATCACGCCCACCACGGCGGGCGAGGGCAAGACCACCACCACGATCGGCCTCACCGACGGCCTCAATCGCCTCGGCAAGCGCGCCATCGCCTGCATCCGCGAGCCGTCGCTCGGCCCCTGTTTTGGCATGAAAGGCGGCGCGGCGGGCGGCGGTTACGCGCAGGCCGTGCCGATGGAAGACATCAATCTGCATTTCACCGGCGATTTCCACGCCATCACAGCGGCCAACAATCTGCTCGCCGCGATGATCGACAATCACATCTATTGGGGCAACGAACCGCACATCGACACGCGCCGCGTCGCCTGGCGCCGCGTTGTCGACATGGACGACCGGGCGCTGCGCTCGATCGTCAATTCGCTGGGCGGTCCCGCCAACGGCTATCCGCGCGAGGACGGGTTCGACATCACCGCAGCCTCGACGGTGATGGCGGTGTTCTGTCTGGCAACCGATTTGAAGGATCTGGAACGCCGTCTCGGCAACATCCATATCGGCCACACTCGCGAGCGCAAATACGTCACGGCGCGCGACATCGGCGCCGCCGGTGCCATGACGGTCTTGTTGAAAGACGCCTTCATGCCCAATCTGGTGCAGACGCTGGAGAACAACCCGGTGTTCGTGCACGGCGGGCCCTTCGCCAATATCGCCCATGGCTGCAATTCGGCGATCGCCACCAAGACGGCGCTCAAACTCGGCGATTACGTGGTGACGGAAGCCGGCTTCGGCGCCGATCTGGGCGCCGAAAAGTTCTTCGACATCAAGTGCCGCAAGGCGGGCCTCAAGCCGGCTGCGGCCGTTATCGTGGCCACCGCACGAGCGCTGAAGATGCACGGCGGCGTGGCCCGCGAGGACCTCAACAAGGAGAACGTCGCGGCGATCGTCAAAGGCTATGAGAATCTCGCGCGCCACATCGCCAACGTGAAGAAGTTCGGCGTGCCGCCGATCATCGCCGTCAATCGCTTCGTTTCCGACGCCGACTCCGAGATTGCCGCCATCGAGAAGATGGCCGCCGAGCTGAATTGCCGGGCGGTGCTCTGCACCCACTGGGCGGACGGCGGCAAGGGCACCGAGGAATTGTCGCAGCGCGTCGCCGAATTGTGCGAATCCGGGCGGGCGGAGTTCAAGCCGCTCTATCCCGACGACATGCCGCTCTGGGAAAAGATCCGCACGGTGGCCGCGTCGATCTACGGTGCCGGAAATGTTACCGCCGACAAGGTCGTGCGTCAGCGGATCGACGAACTGCAGAAGGAAGGTTACGGCCATTTCCCGGTCTGCATCGCCAAGACGCAGTATTCCTTTTCGACCGACCCGCAGCTTAAGGGAGCGCCGTCCGGGCACACCCTGCACGTGCGCGAAGTGCGGCTGTCGGCCGGTGCGGAGTTCCTGGTGGTGATCGCCGGCGACATGATGACGATGCCGGGTCTGCCGAAGACGCCGGCCGCCGTGGCGATCCATATCGACGCGCAAGGCCGCATCGAAGGACTGTTCTGAACCAGAAGGCTGGTTGCAGAAGCGCAAAAGCGTGTATAAACCGCTTACACGCAAGCGGTAAGCCCGACGACATGGCTGCATTCGACATCTTCCGGGCACACGTTTCTGCCACCGCTGCAATCGCCGACGAACATTCGGGACCATTTGGGCAGTCTCGCGGGCGGAGGCATGGCGCGGCATTCATCTGACACCAGGCCGTTCGCGCCGTTCGAGTGGATGCTGGCGCTGCGCTATCTGCGAGCCAAGCGGGCCGAGAGCTTCATCTCCGTCATTTCGGCGATTTCGCTGGTTGGCATCGCGTTGGGCGTGGCGACCTTGATCATCGTCATGGCGGTGATGAACGGCTTCCGCCACGAATTGCTGTCGCGCATCCTGGGTCTGCAGGGCCATGTGATTGTGCAAGGCATCGACGGCAACCTGCCCAATTTCGATTCCGCGGCCGATCACGTGCGCAAGGTTGCGGGCGTCACACTGGTGGCGCCGATCGTAGACGGTCAGGCGGTGGCCAGCTCCGACAGCATCAACACCCCGGTTTACGTCCGCGGTATGCGCCTCCGCGATCTGAAGGCGTTCACTATTGTCTCAAAGACGCTGTCGCCGGGCGCGCTGGCGCATTACAGCGACGGCGACTCGGTGATCATCGGCGCACGCGTCGCGCAGAAGCTCCGCGTTGTCCCAGGCATGTCGGTCACGCTGCTGGCGCCGCACGGCAACATCACGCCCTTCGGCATCACCCCGCGCGTGAAGAGATACACCGTTGCCGGGACATTTGACGTCGGCATGAGCGAATATGACCAGACTTTCGTCTTCATGCCGCTGAGTGAGGCGCAGCTCTATTTCAACATGGCCGACACCGTCTCCGGCCTTGAAGTGATGGTTGCCGATCCGGACAAGGTCGACAGCATGGTGGGACCGATCGGTAAAGCTGCCGGACCTTATGCGCATGTGGTCACCTGGAAGGACATCAATTCGACCTTCTTCGGCGCCATCGAGACGGAACGCAACGTGATGTTCCTGATCCTGACGCTGATCATCCTGGTGGCGGCGCTGAACATCGTGTCCGGCCTCTACATGCTGGTGAAGGACAAGTCGGCGGACATCGCGATCCTGCGCACCATGGGCGCGACGCGCGGCGCCATCATGCGGGTATTCCTGATTGCCGGCGTCAGCGTCGGCGTGATCGGCACCTTCCTCGGATTTCTGATCGGCGTCGTGTTCTGCGACAACATCGAAAGTATCCGCCAGTTTCTCTCGTCTCTGACCGGCACCACGCTGTTCAATCCCGAAATTTATTTCCTAAGCCGCATGCCCGCCGAAATGGACCCCGCAGAGGTCGCTGCGGTGGTCTTGATGTCGCTGGTGCTGACCTTCCTGGCCACGTTGTATCCGTCCTGGCGCGCGGCCCGTCTCGATCCGGTGGAGGCGCTGCGTTATGAGTGATGCCTTTGCCGCCGCCGCGCTGCGCCTCGATCGCGTCGCCCGCACCTACAAGGAGGGCGAGGGCCAGCTCGAGGTGTTCCGTAATGTGAATGCGGTTCTCATGCCGGGCGAATTGGTGGCGCTGGTCGGGCCTTCGGGCGCGGGAAAGTCTTCGCTGCTGCACATGGCCGGTCTGCTTGAGGCGCCCACGTCCGGCGAAATCGTCGTCGGCGGCGCGGCAGTGTCGTCGCTTTCCGATCTCGAACGCACGCGCATACGCCGCGACACCATCGGCTTCGTCTACCAGGCGCATTATCTGCTGCCCGAGTTTTCGGCGCTGGAGAATATCGTCATTCCGCAGCTTATCGCCGGCAAGCCGCGCAAGGCCGCCGAAGCGGAGGCATTGCGCCTGTTGACGCTAATGGGTTTGCAGGATCGCAAGACGCATCGCCCATCGCAGCTTTCCGGCGGCGAGCAGCAGCGCGTTGCCATCGCCCGCGCCATCGCCAAGCGCCCGGACGTGCTGCTGTGCGACGAACCCACCGGGGCGCTCGACTACGAAACCGGCAAGGTGGTGCTCGAAGTCATCGCGCGCATCAACCAGGAGCTCGGCACCACGGCAGTGGTCATCACCCACAACGCCGCCATCGCC
>JAGWVX010000265.1 GCA_018970685.1 Alphaproteobacteria bacterium
CTGAACGACGGCACCACGCTGCCCGCCAAGCTGGTCGGCCGCGACGAAAAGACGGATCTGGCGCTGCTGCGCATCCATTACCGCAGGCCGCTGCCTGCCGCGCATTTCGGCGACTCCGACAAGGCGCGCATCGGCGACTGGGTGATCGCCATCGGCAATCCCTTCGGTTTGGGCTCCACCGTCACCGCCGGCATCATCTCGGCGCGCAACCGCGACATCGAGGCCGGGCCTTATGACGATTTCATTCAGACCGACGCGCCGATCAACAAGGGCAATTCCGGCGGACCGCTGTTCGACACCGACGGCAACGTCATCGGCGTGAACTCGGCGATCTTCTCGCCGACGGGCGGTTCGGTCGGCATCGGCTTCGCCATCCCGTCCGATCTGGTGCGCGACGTGATCGGGCAGCTGCGCCAGTACGGCGCCGTGCGCCGCGGCTGGGTGGGCATCCGCATTCAGTCCATCACCGGCGACATCGCCGAGGGCATGCATCTGCCGTCCACCGCCGGCGCGCTGGTCGCCGACGTGACGACGAACGGCCCGGCCGCCAAGGCCGGCATCCGCAACGGCGACGTCATTACCGCCTTCGACGGCAAGAAGGTGTCGGATTCGCGCGCCCTATCGCGCATCGCCGCCGATACGCCGATCGGCAAGACGGTGGCGGTGGAATTGTTGCGCAAGGGCCGTAAAATCACGGCCCGGCTGACGGTCGAACGCCTCAACGACGGCGGCGCCAAGCCGGCTGCGCGGCCGCAAAATCCGAACAAGGTGAAGTCGAATTTCTCCGAGCTGGGTTTGACGCTGTCGCCGCTCAACGCCGACGCCCGCGCCGAATTCAAGCTGCCCGGCGGCGTCCACGGCGTGGTGGTGACCGACGTGATCCCCGACAGCCTAGCGGCGGTAAACAATTTCCAGGCCGGCGACGTCATCGTTTCGGTGCAGGATCAGCCGGTACGGACCCCTGCCGATTTTCTCAAACGCGTTGACGCCGACGCCAAAGCCGGCCGCAAGGTCGAGATCCTGTTGGTCGATCGGGACGGCGCGCTGACCTTCGTGGCGCTGCGGTTGAGCTAAGATCGCACGATTTCGTCTTCGCGATAGCCCTGCAGATAGAGCAACGCCGTCAAGTCGTTGTGGTTGATGCTGGCGCCCGCCGCAGCAGCCACCACCGGCTTGGCGTGATAGGCGACGCCGAGTCCGGCGCGCTGGATCATCGCCAGATCGTTGGCGCCGTCGCCCACGGCCAGCACGTCGTCTGGCTGCAGTTCGTGTCGTTGAAGCGCTCGCTCCAGCGCCGCCAGCTTGGCTTCCTTGCCCAGGATCGGATCGCGCACCTCGCCGGTCAGCGCTTTACCGTCGTCGAAGAGGACATTCGATTGATGCTCGTCGAAACCGGCCGCTTCGGCGACGCGCGAACTGAAGAAGGTGAAACCGCCTGATACCAAGAGCGTCTTCGCGCCGTGTGCCTTCATCGTCGCCACCAGTTCCTGCGCACCCGGATTGAGCCGCACGCGTTCGCGCCACACCCGTTCCAGCGCCTCCAGCGACAGTCCTTTGAGCAGCGCCACCCGCTCGCGCAAGGCGCCGGCGAATTCGATCTCGCCGCGCATGGCGCGCTCGGTGATGGCCGAGACCTTGGCCTTCAGCCCGGCCATGTCGGCCAGCTCGTCCAGGCATTCGCAGCTGATGATCGTCGAATCCATGTCGGCGATCAGCAGCTTCTTACGCCGCCCTTCGACTGGAACCACGTTGATATCCGCCGCAAGCAAGGATGCTCGGGCGTGCGCTTCTGCCAATGCCTTTGCGGGGTCGCCGGCGATTGGCACTTCAAAGGCATGGTCGTCGGAGAGCCAAGTCAAAGGGACTTGCGCGCGCGAAGGACCAAACCACTGATCGATATCCGCAGCCAATGATCCTGCATTCTCTGATATGACGCTCAGGACAGAGGAGAATCGCATTTGGCGCCCTCATTCGATGCCGTGCTTATTGCAGGGCCGACCGCCAGCGGCAAGTCGGCCGCGGCGCTGGCGCTGGCCGAAGCGCTGCACGGCGCGGTGATCAACGCGGATTCCGTGCAGGTCTACCGCGAGGTGCGCATCCTCTCCGCGCGCCCGAGCGACGCAGAGACGGCGCGCGTCCCGCATCTGCTCTACGGCCATGTCGGCGTGGCGGAGCGCTATTCCGTCGGCCGCTATCAGAGCGACGCTATCAAGGCGCTGGCGGATGCGCGGGTGATGAAACGGCTGCCGATCTTCGTCGGCGGCACGGGCTTGTATTTCGCCGCGCTCACCGAAGGCCTCGCCGATATCCCGCCCGTTCCCGCCGGCATCCGCCAAGAGGCGCGCGAGAAGCTGGATGCGCTCGGCGTCGCCGGCCTGCACGCGGAATTGGCGCGGCGCGATCCCAAAACCGCGGCGCAGCTTCGTCCCAGCGATCCGCAGCGCGTGCTCCGCGCTTATGAAGTGTTCGAGACCACCGGCCGCCCGCTGCTGCATTGGCAGAACGAGACCGCTGCGCCGGTCCTCGCCGGTCTCAAGCTGGCGAAATTCGTCCTCGAACTGCCACGCCCCGTGCTCCGCGAGCAGATCGAGACCCGTTTCCGCACCATGCTTGCCGTTGGCGCGCGTACCGAAGCCGCCGCTCTGAAAGGTCTCGATCCCACGCTTCCGGCCGCGAAACTCTTGGGTTTGCGCGCGCTTTGGGCGCTCGAAGACGGCACTATGAGCGAGGTCGAAGCCGTCACGGCCGCCGTCACCGCCACCCGTCAATTCGCCAAGCGGCAGGAGACCTGGTTCCGGCACCGTATGGCGGACTGGCCCCGTATTGCCCCTCCTGATATTAGCAATATAATTACTAATCTGCGGCAAAATATCTTATGAAGTTTCTTGACGGCGTATTTCTGTATCCGTAGTTTGTGCAGCGCGAAGCAAGGCAAGTCATGAAAAACGTGCTCGTACTTATTAGCAGGCCGCCGACCGGACGGGATTAACCCGCAATCCGGCACTGGCGGCTTGGTACCGAAGGGGCGGCAACGCCCCTTTCGCTTTTCTGGCGCTTACAGATCGAAGGACGTCCCGATGGACAAGGAAGATACGAACCTCCCGCAAACGATCGCCCGCGAAATGACCGGCGCGGAGATGGTGATTGCCGCCCTGAAGGATCAGCGCGTCACCCATATTTTCGGCTATCCCGGGGGCGCGGTCCTTCCGATCTACGACGCGTTGTTCGCCGCCAGCGACATCGTTCATGTCCTTGTCCGCCACGAGCAGGGCGCCACCCATGCGGCCGAAGGTTATGCGCGGTCCACCGGTAAGCCCGGTGTCGTGCTGGTGACCTCGGGTCCCGGCGCCACCAACGCCGTCACTGGTCTCACCGATGCGCTGATGGATTCCATCCCGCTGGTGGTGCTCACCGGCCAGGTCGCCACGCATCTGATCGGCAACGACGCCTTCCAGGAAGCCGACACGGTCGGCATCACGCGGCCCTGTACCAAACACAACTGGCTGGTGAAGGACGTCAACGATCTGTCACGCGTCCTCCATGAGGCCTTCCAGATCGCCACCACCGGCCGTCCCGGTCCCGTCGTGGTCGATATCCCGAAGGACATCCAGTTCAAGAAAGGCGCCTATGTCGGTCCCGCCAAGGTGACGCACCGCACCTATCGCCCGAAGATCGAACCGGAGGCGAAGGCCATCGAAGAAGCCGTCGCCATGATGGCCGAGGCTCGCCGACCGATCTTCTACACCGGCGGCGGCATCATCAACGCAGGCCCAACGGCCAGCGCCGCGCTGCGCGAACTGGTGGCGCTGACGGGCTTTCCCATTACCTCGACGCTTATGGGGTTGGGCGCCTATCCCGCCTCGGGCGAGAACTGGCTCGGCATGCTGGGCATGCACGGCACCTACGAAGCGAACAACGCCATGCACGATTGCGACGTGATGATCTGCCTGGGCGCGCGCTTCGATGACCGCGTTACCGGCCGCGTCGACGCCTTCTCGCCCGGCTCCAAGAAGATCCATCTCGACATCGACGCCTCGCAGATCAACAAGAACGTCCGCATCGACCTGCCGATCGTCGCTGACGCCGGCAAGGCGATCTCCGAGATGGTGCGCGTCTGGAAGACCCGCCGATACAAGGCCAATACGCCCGCGCTGAAGGAATGGTGGGCGCAGATCGAGCGCTGGCGGGCCAAGCGCTGCCTCGACTTCAAGCCCTCCAACAAGCTGATCAAGCCGCAATACGCCATCGACCGGCTCTACGAGCTGACCAGGGGCCGCGACGTCTACATCACCACCGAAGTCGGCCAGCATCAGATGTGGGCGGCGCAGCGCTTCAAGTTCGAGG
>JAGWVX010000266.1 GCA_018970685.1 Alphaproteobacteria bacterium
TCAGGAAGGATCATACCTCGCAGAAGGCTTACATGCGCTAGAGCGCATACAAGCCGCTGAGATGGTTGAATTGCGGGCCCAACCGTATGCGGTGATGACGATGCAAAAAAATGCATGATCCGACGCGGTCCAGTCATTCGTCATCGTGCACCTGCGGGCCGGGAAATCTTACCGAAAGTGGAGACCTGCGGGGGCCCCGAAAGCCGCCGGCCTGACGTTGCGGAGCCCATCGCTTCAGCGCATGCCTGCCCCTGTCGGGTTGAGCAAGCCGCGGATGGCATGTAACAGTTTGACGGCGTCTAAAATACAGCGAATGCCGGCCGCGCGCGGAACGCGACAGCCGGAGTCGACAATAAGGCCCGGGCGTGAAGCGCGAGACGCGCGCCGGAGGGAGGCAACGGCCTATGCACCGACAACAATTCAGCCAGCCGCTGGCGCGCAATACCATGGCCTATGTTCTGGCAGGCGGGCGCGGCGCCCGGTTGAAGGAGCTGACCGACAAGCGCGCCAAGCCGGCGGTCTATTTCGGGGGCAAGGCCAGGATCATCGATTTCGCGTTGTCGAACGCTGTCAATTCGGGCATCCGTCGTATAGCGGTTGCGACGCAATACAAAGCGCATTCTCTGATCCGCCACTTGCAACAGGGCTGGGACTTCTTCCGCGCCGAGCGCAACGAGAGCTTCGACATTCTGCCGGCCTCGCAGCGCGTTTCGGAGGGCGAGTGGTATCAGGGAACGGCAGACGCCGTCTTCCAGAACATCGACATCATCGAAAGCTATGCGCCGGAGTTCATGGTGATCCTCGCCGGCGACCACGTCTACAAAATGGACTACGAGGTGATGCTGCAGCAACACGTTACGTCCGGCGCCGACGTCACCATCGGCTGCCTGGAGGTGCCGCGGAGCGAAGCCAGCGCCTTCGGTATTATGGCCGTTGATCAGAACGACATGATCACCGAGTTTCTCGAAAAGCCTGCCCATCCCCCGGGGATGCCGGGAAACCCCGAGGTCTCGCTCGCGTCGATGGGTATTTATGTCTTCCGCACGGAACGGCTCTTCGAGGAACTTCGCCGCGACTCCGTAGCGCCGGGCTCGTCGCGCGATTTCGGCAAGGATGTCATTCCCTATCTGGTGAAGAACGCGAAGGCCGTGGCCCACCGCTTCTCCGCCTCTTGCGTCCGCTCCGGCACTGAAAGCCAGAGCTATTGGCGCGACGTGGGAACCATCGACGCCTATTGGGAGGCCAATATCGACCTGACGGCGGTCGTGCCGCAGCTGGACCTCTACGATCGGAGTTGGCCGCTTTGGACCTATGCCGAGGTTACGCCGCCGGCCAAATTCGTCCATGACATCGACGGACGGCGCGGCAGCGCGGTGGCGTCGCTGGTGTCGGGCGACTGCATTATTTCGGGATCGCATCTGCGCCACTGCTTGATCTTCACCGGTGTGCGCTCGAATAGCTATTCCTATCTGGAAGAATCCGTGGTGCTGCCGCGTTGCACGATCGGACGCGGGGCGCGTCTGCGCCGCGTGGTGCTGGATCGGGGCGTCACCATCCCCGAGGGATTGGTGGTGGGCGAAGAGCCGGCCTTGGATGCGCAACGGTTTCGGCGCAGCGAAAAGGGCGTCTGTCTGATAACGCAAGCCATGATCGACCGCTTGGTATTATGACGCTGAAGGTTCTTTCGGTGGTCTCCGAAGCCTATCCGTTGATCAAGACGGGCGGGCTGGCCGACGTTGCGGGCGCGCTGCCGGCCGCACTGGCGCCGTATGACGTCCGGCTGACGACGCTGATCCCCGGCTACCCGCCGGTAATGAAGGCCTTGGAAAAGAGCCAGACGGTCCATCACTACAAAGATCTTCTGGGCGTCGAAGCCCATCTCGTAGGCGGGATCGCGGGCGGCCTCGAAGTGATCGTGCTCGACGCTCCGGCGCTGTACACGCGCGGCGGCGGACCCTATGCGGGACCGGACGGCAAGGACTGGCCGGATAATTGGCGGCGCTTCGCGGCGCTCGGCCGGGCGGGCGCCGATGTCGCCGCGGCCACCGATCTGCTCCACGCCCATGACTGGCAAGCCGCCATGGCCGCGGCTTATCTGCGCTTCGACAAGAAAACGGCGACGCCGAGCGTGGTGACGATCCATAACATCGCCTTTCCTGGCCGCTTCCCTGCTGAGATATTTCCCTCTCTGGGTCTGCCGCTCGAAGCCTTCAGCATCGATGGGGTCGAATATTTCGGCGGCGTCGGATTTCTGAAGTCAGGCCTGCAGGCAGCCGACGCCATCACCACGGTGAGCCCGACCTACGCCGAACAGATCCACGAGCCGGAATTCGGTATGGGCCTGGATGGGCTTATCGCGGCCCGCCGCGACCGCGTGTTCGGCATCGTCAACGGCATCGACACGGCCGTGTGGAACCCGGCCTCGGACCAAAATCTCGCAGCGGTCTACGACGACGGCACGCTGCGCGCACGCGAGGAAAACCGGCGCGCGGCCGAAGTGGCGTTCGGCCTAAGCGAAGGCGAGGAACCGCTGTTCTGCGCCGTCAGCCGGCTCACGCAACAGAAGGGCATGGACGTTCTAGCCGCAGTCGTCGACGAGCTGGTGGCGATGGGCGGACGGCTGGCCGTGCTGGGCACAGGCGAGGCGGAAATCGAGGCCGCGTTCACGGCGGCGGCCGTGCGGTATCCCGGCGCTGTCGGCGTGCGCATCGGTTACGACGAAGCGCTGTCGCATCTGTTGCAGGGCGGGGCCGACGCCATCGTCATCCCCTCGCGCTTCGAACCCTGCGGCCTGACCCAGCTTTACGGACTGCGCTATGGCTGCATACCGGTGGCGGCGCGCACCGGCGGACTGGCCGACACCATCGTGGACGCCAACGAAGCGGCGCTGGCGTCGGGCGCGGCCACGGGGTTCCTGTTCGACAGCGTGACGCCGGAGGGATTGACCCGCGCCCTACAGCGCGCGATGGGCGCCTTTGGCCGTCGCGAGATTTGGCGCTGCCTGCAGAAGCGCGGCATGAAGACCGACTTCTCCTGGGCCCGCAGCGGCCAGCGTTATGCCGAACTCTACAAGCGGCTTGTCAACAAGTCCTTATGATCGAAAGCGCCGCGGCCGGCGAGGTTCCATTGGTTCGCCGAAGCCTCGGTGAAGGCGGCAAATAAAGTCATTTCGCATTCTTGTCGGCTTGATGCAGGCCCAGAAGATTGCCGTCCGGATCCTTGATGTAGGCTTGGTAGCCGATGCCGGGGATCGCCATCTTGCCCAAAGCCAGCGTCGCACCGGCCGTGTGCGCCTTGTTCAATGCTTCGTCCACCGACTCCACGCCGAGCGAGCAGACGAAAGCATTCGTCGGTGCACCATAGAGCGGTCCATTGCCACGCCGCCTCAGGAGGCCGCCGTTGATACCGTCGCCTTCGCCGGTGTCGAGCAGCCAGTAGTCGAACTGCGGCAGATGCGTGACATTCCAGCCGAAGACTTCCGTGTAGAACGCGATAAGCTTTTCGGGGTTGGCGGCGTGGATTTCGAAATGAACGACGCGGTTCATGGTTTGCTCCCAGAAAGGACGCAGCCACGTTATCGGATTTGGTGCGGCGTAGTGTAGGGCGAATCGGTCGCCCGCCGTGTCTGGCGCCGCACAAGGCGCGTTTTTGACAGGTTCGCAGAAACCGTGTTCGTATGGCCGTCATGGATCGGCGCAAATTCCTGGAACTTTCGCTGCTCGCATCAGGCACGGTTTTCGGGGCGTCTGCGAGCTTCGCCGGGAGCGGTCCTTCCGCTACTTTGAGGCTGACCTTGCGGCCGGACAAGCCGGGCAACGCCATCGCGGCCGATTTCACCGGGCTGAGCTACGAAACGTCGCAGCTCAGCGATCCGACTTTCTTCTCGCCCGCCAATGCCGCACTCGCCGGATTCCACAAGCGGCTGGGTGCGGCCGGTATCCTGCGCGTCGGCGGCAACACCAGCGAATATGGTGTGTGGACGCCCGAGGCGCCGGACACGGCCGCGAAGGGCGATGAAGAACTGGCCGCGAACGTGATCCCGGATGCGCTTGGACCAGACACCGGCACGGCGCCGGCGAAGCGCCGTCCGGTGACGCCGCTCGCTGTGCGCAATCTGCGCGGCTTCATCGATCTGACCGGCTGGCGGTTGATCTATGGCCTCAACATGGGCAGCGAAAGTCCCGAAGCCGTAGCCGACGAAGCCGAGTATGTGGCCAAGACCATGGGCGACAAGCTCGTCGCCTTCCAACTCTGCAACGAGCCGGACTTGTTCTATCGCAACGGACTGCGCGGCAAGGATTACGACTACAAGAAGTTCGCCGTCGAATGGCGGCGTTTCTTCCG
>JAGWVX010000267.1 GCA_018970685.1 Alphaproteobacteria bacterium
ATTCGACGAGTTGCGCCTGACGGTAACAGCCGACGGAAAGCCGACGCCGAGGCGTCCACTTTGGATGTTCACGACACGTTATCTGAGCGGTGGCGCGGCAGGAATGCATGCGCTCGGCCTGTACATGCTCTTGCAGCTTGGACCCAGCCAGACGGCCGCCGACCGCCCGGATCTGTTCAATGCCTATAGCCACATGACGGCAAAAATCTTCCGCCGCGATCTCGCAAACCGCGGCGAGCGCGTATTGCGGATGGGACCCTGGCAACACCAGCAGTTCGAGGCGACCCTTGCCGCGCTCTGCCATCGTGGCGACGTGCGCACCATCCTGTTCTTTCCACCGGACAACTACGCCATGATCGACCGCTATCTGCACAACGACAGGTCGGATTTCATCGCTTTCAAAGAGACCGTTTTGGCCGACGTGGAACGGCATAACGCCACGTGCGAAGGAAAGGTCGCCCTATTCGACTTTCTAAACCACAATGCGATTACGGACGACAAGCTGAAGGACGGCCGGAGCGCCGATTATATCGATCTTATCCATTTTCGGCCCCCTGTGGGCGTGCGCCTCCTTAGGCGAATGCTGGGAACCGGCGGGAAAGACGGCCATTTGGGCACCGAATTGACCGGGCCAAGCATCACTTTGCTCTCCGGGCAAAAGCCCGATTAGAATGTGCCGGGATGGGCAGCTCCGACGATGCCACCGAGATCGACACGCGTCCGTGGTTCGACGCCGAACAGCGGGGGCGAACCCTTTATCTGACTGCCGGCGGCTCCTGGACCGTGCGGCACGCCGCCATGCTCGACCCGCAGCTACGTGCCATCGACGCGGGCCATGTCTCCGACGTCGAAATCGACGGCAGCGCAATAAACCAGCTGGACAGCACCGGCGGCTGGCTTCTGGTGCGCACCAAGATGACATTCGAAGCGGCTGGCATCCGGGCGTCCGTGTTCACGATGCCGGAGCTTTATGCGCCGCTGCTCGCCAGCATCGAACGCGAGCACGTCACGCTACCCGTGAAGATCGACGAGCACGTCACGCTTGCAGCCTTCCTGGAGCGTGTCGGACGAGCGACGCATAACGTTGCGATTCAAGCGGTGGGCATCGTCGGCTATATCGGCCGCGTGACGCTCGAATGGCTCGAAGCATTCTACGCGCCGCGCGGCAACCTGCGGGTAACCGCGCTCGTACATCAGATCGAAGACGTCGGCATCAACGCCCTGCCCATCGTCGGCCTGCTGATGTTCCTGATCGGCATCGTGCTCGCTTATCAGGGCGCCGATCAGTTGAAGCGTTTCGACCTCGAAATCCTAACCATCAACGCGCTTGGCGTCGGCGTATTGCGCGAGATCGGCGTTCTCTTCACCGCGATCATCATTGCCGGCCGGTCCGGCTCGGCTTTCACGGCGCAGATCGGCACGATGAAGGTGAACGAGGAACTCGACGCCATGCAGACGATCGGGCTCAATGTCGTCGACGTTCTGATCCTGCCCCGCATCATCGCACTGGTGATCGCCCTGCCGTTCCTCACCTTCTACGCCGATGTCATGGCCCTCGTCGGCGGCGCGGTGATGTGCTACTTCGACCTCGGCATCACCATCCCCATGTTCGTGCGGCAGCTGCACACTGCGGTGACCGTGAACACCTTCCTGGTCGGTCTGATCAAGGCGCCGGTCTTCGCCTATGTGATCGCCATGGTCGGTTGCTACGAGGGCATGAACGTCGAAAGGAACGCCGCCAGCGTCGGCAAGCTGACCACCCGCTCGGTGGTGGAGTCGGTATTCCTGGTGATCGTGCTGGACGCCGGCTTTTCGGTGCTGTTCTCGGTATTGGGGATTTGAATGGCGGTGTCCTCGGACGAACCGGTGATCAGGCTTCGCGGTGTCGTGAACCGGGTCGGAGGCCGGTTGTTACACGATCACGTCGATCTGGACGTCTATCGCGGCGAGATACTCGCGGTCGTCGGAGGCTCCGGCACGGGCAAATCCGTCCTCTTGCGCTCCATTGTCGGCCTGATGCGGCCCGCAGAAGGCAGCATCGAGGTGCTTGGCCGAAACGTCATGCACCTCAGCGAAAGCGGGCTCAGGGCGCTGCAAATGCGCTGGGGCGTCCTCTTCCAGGACGGGGCGCTGTTCAGTTCGCAGACGGTGGCGGAGAACATCCAGGTTCCTTTGCGCGAATATACGACGATGTCGCAGCGCCTGATGAACGAAATTGCGGCGATGAAGCTGTCGATGGTGGGTCTGCCCGAAGACGCCGCGCAGAAACGTCCCTCAGAGCTGTCGGGCGGCATGCGAAAGCGGGCGGGCCTGGCGCGCGCCCTGGCGCTGGAACCCGAGCTGGTCTTTCTCGACGAGCCGACGGCGGGCCTGGACCCGATCTCGGCGAACCTTTTCGACGAGTTGGTGCGGGGCCTGCAGGAGAGCCTGAACCTCACCGTCTTCATGGTCACGCACGATCTCGACACGCTGAAGGCGACGGCCGACCGCGTCGCGGTGCTGGTGAACAAGCAGCTGAAGATTGGCACGGTGGAAACCCTGCGCAACGACAGCGACCCCTGGATCCAGGAATATTTCTCCGGCCCGCGCGGGCGCGCGGCGCTTGCGTCATGAGGTGATGCGATGGAAACGAAAGCGAATTACGTGGCGGTCGGCGCCTTCGTGCTGGTCTGCATGCTGGGGCTGGTCATCTCGCTCCTATGGCTGGCAGGCCTGCAGTACAATCAGGAATTCGCCTACTACCAGACGGACTTCACCGGACCGGTGACCGGCCTCGGGAAAGGCACCACGGTTCGCTATAACGGCATCGATGTGGGACGGGTCGACAGTCTGCAATTCGATCCCAACGATCCGCAGGTCGTCATCGCCACGCTGCAGGTCGAGCCGCATCTGGGCATCCGCGTCGACTCCGTGACCTCGATCGAAAGCCAGGGCTTGACCGGCGGCACCTATGTCGAGATCAGCGGCGGCAGCAAAGGCGCCGCCGTCCTGACGGCGCAGGACGACCAGCGCTATCCCGTCATCAAGTCGGCGCCGTCGGCTCTGCAGAAGCTTGCCACCGGCGCACCGCAGCTGCTGCAGAAGCTCAACGAGGCGGCGGACCGTATCAACGCGGTGCTGAACGACGACAATCAGGTCGCCTTCGCCCACATCCTGGCGAATCTCGACAAAACGACCGGTGCGCTGGCGGGACGCTCTGGCGACATCGACGCCACGCTCCGCAACGTCTCCGAGGCCTCGAAGGATCTCCCCGGCACCGTCGCCGACGTCGACAAGAGCGTCAGGAAACTCAATCAGCTCGCCGGCGACTCCGACGAATTCGTCAAGGGCCAGGGGCTGGAGCAATTCGCCCAACTGCTGGCCGATACGAGAAAGCTGGTCATCAGCCTCAACAGGCTGTCGGACCAGCTCAATCGCCAACCGACGAAGCTGCTGTTCGGCGATCAGCGCAAGGGGTACACACCGAAATGAGAACGACATCGACGATGCTGGTGAGCCGCCGCCTGCTGCTGGCGGGCGCTTCGAGCCTGGCGCTGGCCGGCTGCTCCGCGACGGATCTGTTGAGCCCGCCCGCGGCGCCCAAGCTTTACGTCCTCAGGACACACCCCGCCGCGATGCCGGGTCCGAAGGTGCCTTGGGCGCTGTCCATTCTGACGCCGGATGCCGCAGGCGGGCTCGACACCGACCGCATCGCGATCTTCCGGCCGCCCGCGACGCTGGATTACTACGCCGACGCCGCCTGGCCCGACCAGCTGCCGGCGCTGGTGCAGAACGCCATTCAGCAGGCGTTCGAGGCCAGCGGCCGCATCGACAAGGTGGCGCCGGACGGCGACGCGGCGCATGCGGATTACGTTCTGGCGACGGAGCTGCGCGATTTCGAGGCGCGCTACGCGCAACCGGACGGCATTCCCACCGCCGTGGTGCGCATCCAGGCAAGATTGCTGAACGCCAGGACGCGCGATGTCGTCGACAATTTCGACGCATCCGAGGAGGCGCCCGCCACGCAGAACACGGTCGACTCCGCGGTGGAAGCGCTGGACACGGCGCTGGGCCGGACGCTGACGCAAATCGTGACCTGGGCGTTGAGCGCGCCGCCGCCGGCAAAATAACCCAAGGCCTGCAGCCCTTTTATATATACCAAAAAGGCGGGCGCCGCCCGGCGCCCTCTATACAGTATCTCTGTGTGTGATGGCCCGGCGGGAAACCCGCCTTCGGTTGGATGCTACGGCAAGCCCTAGGAATCCGCACGTCAGGCGGCAAACCAATAAGCACCTTTGCTTCCCATTACTCCGATCGGGTTTTACGCCGCCGAACCGTCGCATC
>JAGWVX010000268.1 GCA_018970685.1 Alphaproteobacteria bacterium
AGTGGCGATGAAGGTAAGGTCTGATCGTGATGCTGTTCCCGACGCATGACAGCGAGCCCTGATGCCGGCAAATGGTAACAGCACGCGGTGACGGCACGCAGCACCACAGGCAGCGACGAGGCACCATGACAGTGCGCGACGACAAATTGCGCAGGCACGACTTGAATGCGAAAGCCGGCAAGACCTGCCCTTTATCGATCCGCTTGACGAGGGTCGAGCGCGAGCAGCTTGCTGCGCGTGCCTATACGCTGTCGGCCAATATCAACAGCGTCGCGCGCGATTTGATCCGCAGCGGGCTTGCCGGTGGTGACGCCCGAGGTCTGGCCGAGCGGCTGCAACAAATGGACCGGCGTCTAGTCGTCTTGGAGCAGCAATGCCGTGACGGCACCCAAAACACCCACAAGCTCCTCGCCATGTTCGATGCGCTTCTCAAAGTTCTAACGGAAGGACGCCCACCATGATTCGCTGGAAGATCGTCACCTTTGCCGCCATGCTGACAGGCTTCGCGGCCACCGCCGGATTTTACGATCTCGGGTTCGAGCGTTGGCCGCTGCACGGCATCGACAACGGTCAGCCTGTGCATTTCCAGCTCACCGACGTGGAGGGGTGTTTCAAATATCAGATGCTGGGATGGCTGGACCAGCGTTATGGGTACGCCTGGACGGTCTGCCGCGAACATCTCGACCAGTATGACGCCTTGAGCGGCTTTCAGCTTCGCAGCCATGCCATCTTGGGCAGCGGATTGGTCGGAATGCTGGCACTGTTTGGCTTTGCCCTTGCGATCCGCTTCGATCCGCGTCCCCCCAAAGTGGTGCGCGGCGCTCGGCTTCATGCCGGTTCTGCCGGCCTCAGACAATTCGCACGCGCGTGCCGGCGCGAGTGCAAGGTGCATGGACCGGGTGTCGCGCTGATCGAGCCCTATGCGCTGAGCCGCGATCGGGAGACAAGGCATTTTCTGGTCCTGGGCAGCGTCGGCGGCGGCAAGACCCAGACCATGCTCAACCTCATGAACGGGCCGCTCTGCCGCGGCGACGGTCTTCTGGTGTTGGACACCAAGGCCGACATGATGGCGGGACTGCCCGCCCGTCCCGAGCCTTTGCTGGTCGCGCCCCACGACCGGCGATCACTGGTGTGGGACGTGGCGGCCGATTGCCAGGTCAAGCAGGATGCACGCGAATTGGCCGCGCGCTTTATTCCGCCCTCGACCGATCCTATGTGGTCGCACGCCGCCCAAGAGATTTTTGTCGGCTGCGTCGTCCATCTCCAAGCCACACGTGGCCAGGATTGGGGTTGGGTCGACCTGGAGCAAGCGGTGACGGCGGATACCGAGGTCCTGACGCAATACGCCAGAGATCATAACCCGACGGCCGTCCGCCTTCTGCATCAGCCCGACAGCAAGACCACCGTCAGTATTCTCTCCACCTTCCAGACTCATATGCGCATCGTCTCGGTCCTGGCGGAGGCCTGGCCCGACGGTGGGTGTCGGCGGTTCTCGATTCGCCGCTGGCTGCACAACCCACCGAGCCAGTGTCCGCTGATCCTGCAGCACGATCCCGGTTATCCCGAACTCTCCCGCGTCTGGATCGGCAGTATGTTGGGACTGCTGGCATCCGCGGTCGGCAGTCCTTCCTTGGCGGAGAGCAAGGACCGGCGCATTTGGATGTTCCTGGACGAGTTTCCCCAGCTTCCTGCAATTCAGCATTTTCCGACCTTCCTGGAGCTGGGACGGTCGAAAGGCATCGCCGTGGTGATCGGCGCCCAAGACACCGCCCAAATCCGTGCCGTCTATGGCCCCGACCAGGCCAAGTCCTGGTTCGGCATGGTGGGCACGAAAATCATCACCCGCGTCAACGCCAGCGAAGCCGCGGAAGACTTAAGCCGACTGATCGGCGATCAGGAAGTGGAACGTGTTGTCAGAACCGTGTCACGGGCCGGTGGGCGCAGCCATGTCACGGAGACCGTCCGCCGCGAAATCCGCCGCGTCGTCACGGCCTCGGAGCTTGCCTCCCGGCTGGGTCCGGCCAAGCGCGGTGTGCGTGTCCTGTTTCTCGGATTAAACGAGAACATTTACGAACTGGAGCTCCCTTACATCACCTTGCCGAAGCTGCGGGAACCGACCGCGCCGGCTGACTGGACAAAAACGCCGCCAAGCGACGCGCCTCCGGACGGAAACGGCAGCAACGGCGGCAGGTCACGCCCGCAGGTCCTCTCTGCAGGCCAGGCCGCACGCGTTCTGCGGTCCGGGGAATGACAGATGGTGGCGTCGCTCTCTGCTCGTGGCAGTGCGTCGGCGGCACTCGCCTATTACGACCATCTGCGTGCCGACGATTATTACACCCGCGATGGCGAGCCGCCGGGCCGTTGGATGGGGCAGGCGGCCGACCGTCTCAGTTTGAACGGCCCCGTCACGCAGAGCGAGTTCGAATCCGCCCTGCAAGGCCGCGATCCCAAGACCGGTCAATCGCTGACCCGTCAGCACGGTCCGAGCCATGCGGCGGGATGGGATATGACCTTCAGCGCACCCAAGTCGGTGTCAGTGGTGTGGGCGTTGTCTGAAAGCCCAAATCGGGAAAGGATTGTGCAGGCCCATCAAGGGGCCATTACCGCGGCGGCACGGAGCTTGGAGCAGACGGCTGCGTTCACGCGGCGTGGTCCCGGCGGTCGCATCCGCGAGCCTACCGCCGGGTTGCTCATGGCCGCGTTCGATCATCACACCAGCAGGGAACTCGACCCGCAGCTTCACACCCATTGCTTCATCTTCAACCTCGCCCCGCGTCAGGACGGAAGCTGGGGCAGCATCGTCAGCCGTGAACTGTACCGGACACAAAAGGCGGCAGGGCAAGTCTACCGGGCCGAACTGGCGAACGGTCTGGAGCGGCTCGGCTACGCCCTCGACCGTCAGGCCGATACCTTCCGTATCGCGGCAATTCCCTTATCCGTGGAACGAGACTTCTCCAAGCGCCGCCAAGCCATCGAAGAAGCCGCCCGCACGCATGGCTACGCGACACCCAAAGGCATGGAGCTTGCTGCGCTCAGAACCCGCCGCGCCAAGCAGTCTGCCAAACTGGCCGACCTGTTCCGCGATTGGCAGAGCGAAGCCAAGGCGCTCGGCTTCATGCCGCAGCGCGACGCCCAACATCACGGCCGACAGTGGGCGCACGAAGCAGGACGGGAAGAGCGGTCCGTGGCAACCCGCGATCCACACCATGCCGGCGAAGTGGAACGCAGCGTGCGGAGTAGGGCGTCGACTGCCGCATCGTGCTTTGATCCTCAGCGGGTCCGGCAGGTGGATCGCCGAGAAGCGGCCGCGTCTGACATTGCACGAGACACCGAGCGGCGCGCCGACGACGCGCATATCAACCCGGCAGACCGGCACTCTGCAAAACCGCCCGAACAGATGCCGACTGGCGCGGCCGCCAGGCGTGCGGCGCACGAGCCGTCGCAATTCGTGTCTGCGCCTTCGCAATCGGTCGGCGTATCGTCGTCCGCCCGGCGGTTCGGGGCCGTATCACCAACTCGTGCGGCATCATCGACAGCAACCGGTGCGGCGCTCGTCTCGGCGGCGCAGCTTGGATCTCTTCTCGGGCAGGCCCTTTCGTCCCTCGACCAACCGAACGAACGGATGGCCGGCGTACGGATCAAGCTACATGGCAAAGAGCAGTCGTTTGGGACGCCCGGAAAGCACGATCGCAGTCAGGACAAAGACCGCGACCACGAGTACGAATAATCCGTGCGCACCGTCGTTGCGAATGGTTCGGCGCCGAGGTTCCTGGCCACAAAATCTGGATGCCCACAGAAAGGCAAGACCGAAGAGAAAATCTCACACCCCATGCACCTACGGTGCAGACACGGCGTGCGGCGCGCGCCAACATGTCATTCATCGGCAAGGTATTTTAGGCGAATGCAAACGTGTACGGGCGCGTGCACATCGATAATGGCCGATTGTCAGAGCGTCTTTGAAATCAGGGACTTGAGCGAATTGGCGGCATGTACGGACAAGCCACAGTGCAGGGCCGACAATACCTTGAACCGGCGGCGAGCAGATCGCGTGCGCATATTGCGCAATTCCAATACTTTTCTTGACCGCTGAATGCAGCCGTCAAAGCGCAAAACGCGTGCAGATAAACACCGTCGGCGGTCGCCGAAATCTTGGCGCGCAGCACGTCAGGCGGCACGAAATTCGCAGCCAAAATCCTCTGAAGAACGGCGAATGCTGACGATATCCTGGCCATGCTTTTGGCGTGGCACGGCTTGTTACGCAGCGCGGTTCGATGCGGCGGACAAGTGGAAAACAGTTATGCGGACGCTC
>JAGWVX010000269.1 GCA_018970685.1 Alphaproteobacteria bacterium
CTCCGGCATCAAGATCACCGACGGCCGGATCTCCTATACCAACGTCAAGACCCTGACCTATCGCGCCGTCGATCATGTCAACGCCACCATCGGCATCACGCAGCTCGACCAGCCGGTGTCGCTCGACGGCAACTTGACCGAAAACAGCCACAAGATCGATTTCGACGGCCGGATCGCCACGATCAAAACCCTGCTGGGCAACGGCACCACCGCTCTCGACCTGTCGCTGACGTCCGACATGATGCAAGCCAGCTTCAAGGGTCTCCTCGATCCGGCCGGAACCCTCACCGGTTCCTTCAAATTCGATACGCCGTCCTTGCGCAACATGGCCGGGTGGCTCGGCGAACCTTTGCCGCCGGGCGGCGGCCTGGGGCATACGTCGCTCGAAAGCCGGATCGTCTCCAAGGACAAGGTAACCACCTTCTCCGGACTACTGCTGACCCTCGATCACGCCAGGATGACCGGTCATCTCGTGATCGATGCGCACGGCGAAGTGCCGGATCTGACGGGAGCGCTGTCGATCGACCGGCTCGACCTCAATCCCTATCTGCTGGCCGGCGCCGCGCCGCAGTCGCAACACGCCGCATCGTCGGGTTGGAGCCGGACGCCGTTCAGCTTCGCCTTGCTGAAAAAAGTGGACGCCAATCTCTCTCTGGGCGTGGGCGAGCTTCGCCTGCGTAACCTGCATCTTGGAAAGACGGCGCTGAACCTGACACTGGCCGGCGGCGCGCTCGCCGCCCGGCTCGACCCGATCACCCTCTACAACGGCACCGGCCGAGCGGAACTCGACGTCGACGGGCGCGGCCCGACGCCCGTCTTCCACAATACGCTGAAGTTCGACAACGTGGCGCTGCAACCGTTCCTCGCCGACACGCTAGGCATCGACAGCATCGAAGGCATCGGTTCGTTGTCCCTCGCCATCGCCGCACAAGGTACTAGCGCCTACGCCGTCATGCATGCTCTGTCGGGCAACGGTTCGATCATGGCCGGTCAGGGCCGTATCCGCGGGGTCGATCTCGGCGCGGTGGCGCGCACGATCCAGACCGTGCTGGGCGGCGGCGCAACGGGCGCCACCGCCTCGACGGATTTTCACGACATGGGAGGCACGTTCGTCATCGCCAGCGGCGTCCTGGCCAACAAGGACTTCCACCTGTCCGGCCCGGTGCTGTCTATGACGGGCGCCGGCACCATCGATATCGGCAACCGCACCATCGACTTCCGGGTGGTGCCGAAAGCCGGCGTCAGCGGCGCGAGGGGGCTGAGCATCGGCATTCCCTTCCGCATCACCGGCTCGTGGGATCACGTGCATTATGCGCCCGACATGACCGGCGTGATGCACGGTTTGATGCAGAATCTCGAATCCGGGCAGGCTCCTTTCAAAGGACTGTTCGGCGGCAGCAACAAAACCCAGCCCGGCCAGAAAAAGAAGAAGAGCACGGAAGACGCGCTGAAGAGTATTTTCGGCATACATTGAGGGCTTTATGAAACGCTGGGTCGTCGCCTTGGGCGTTGTCGCGTATGTCGTCGTCATCGTGGCGCTGTTCGGCTATCTCTGGATGACGAACAAAAGTCCAAAATTGACCGTTGTGAGCTGGCCGGGGCAATACGGGCACGCACAGGCCAGCGCCCTTCTCCGGCCCTTTGCCGACCGCAGCGGCGTAGACGTGCGCATCGCGGAATATGACGGCGGCACGGCCGAACTGGCCCGCCAGGTCGCGGCCAAGAAATATTCCTGGGACGTGATCGACATGGAGCTTCCCGACGCGGTGACCGCCTGCGCTCGAGGTCTGCTCGAGCCCATCGACGCATCCACGCTTCCTATGGGGCCGGCCGGCACGCCCGCCGCACAGGACTTCCTGCCGGGTGCGATCGGGCCTTGCTGGGTGGGAAGCGTCGTCTACAGCCAGACCATCGCCTATGACCGGCACCGCTTCGCCGGCGAGCAGCCCGCTACGCTTGCCGACTTCTTCAATTTGAAAAAATTTCCCGGACCGCGGGCGCTGCACGGGACCAGCCCCAAATTCAACTTGGAACTGGCGCTGCTGGCGGACGGCGTACCGCCGGGCAAGGTCTATGCCGTGCTATCGACGCCGCAAGGTGTGGCTCGCGCGTTGGCCAAGCTCGACACCATCCGCGGCGCGCTGGTGTGGTGGACGAACGACGACTCGCCGGTGCGCATGCTGGCCGACGGACGCGCCGCGTTCTCGACCATCCTCAACGGCGACATCTTCAACGCCGCCATGCACGGCCGCAATCTTGGCGTGATCTGGGACCGGCAGCTTTACGAATTCGATGCGTTCGGCGTCCCCAAGGGCGATCCCAAGCGCGGGCTGGCGACGGATTTCATCCGGTTCGCGACGCAGGCCGCGCGTCTGGCCGGTGTGTCCGACTGGGTGCCTTATGGTCCGGCGCGTCGCTCCGCCGCGCCCTATGTAGGAGAAAACCCGGAGCTCAACGTCGCCATGACACCGTTCCTGCCGACCTCCCATTTTGCCACCGCTTTTGCAGTCGACGACGAATGGTGGCGGCAGCACGGCGCGGCCGTCGATGTGCTTTGGCAGGCTTGGTTAGCAAAAGAGAAACAAGCCCGGTAACGCCCGACCGGCGTCAAAGCCCGACGAGCGGCTGCGGTGCATTCCCTGGCGGACGGCACGGCGCGTTCCGGGTTAGCGTTATCAATCGCGCAGCATGGTTAGAGCAACGATAAGACTTTTGACGCCTTGACGCAGGGGCACGCGCTTGCCGTTTCGTTAAATGCTGCGGCGTTGCCGCTTGTGGAAGAACCTGTCGCCTTTCGGGCGCTTCGGCGGCCTGAAACTCGGCCGGCAGGTTGGCGCTTCTTGCAGCACGTCGGGCCGCGTCTGCTCTGCTTTTATGCAGCCTCGTAATTTTCGATTCTTTCACGATTGCGCTGTAATCAGAAAGCCGCGCGCATTGACATGCCCGCTGTGCTCACGGACCTTGGATCGAGGAACGCGACTCAGCGGGCGTACCGCAAGATGAGAACCGAGTGATGCTGTCCTACGCGGTCCGCCGTTTCTTTGGCGCCTTGCCCACGTTGTTCGTCGTCATCACGTTCACGTTCTTCATGATGCATCTTGCGCCGGGCGGCCCGTTCGATTCCAACCGCCATCTACCGCCCGAGATCGAGCACAACATCGAAGCGGCGTATAACCTCGACAAGCCGGTCTACGAGCAATACTTCATCTATCTCGATCATCTTGCGCATTTCGATCTCGGTCCTTCCTACAAGACGAAAGACTTCACGGTCGGCGAAATGATCGCCGCCGGCTTGCCGGTCAGCTTGCGCCTCGGCCTGCTGGCGATGTTCTTCGCCATATTCCTCGGGGTCGGCTTGGGGATTGTCGCGGCGCTGAACCAGAACAAGGCCAGCGACTACGGCGTGATGGTGTTGGCGATGTTTGGCATCACCATCCCGACATTCGTCACCGCGCCGATCCTGACGCTGATCTTCGGGATCTACGGCGTGAATTTCCTGGGCATGGAGTTGACCCTGCCCGTCGGCGGCTGGAACGGCGGCGCGCTGCAAAACCTGATTCTGCCGGTCACGGTCTTGGCCCTGCCCCAGGTCGCCATCATTTCGCGGCTGGTGCGCGGCTCGACAATCGAGGCGCTGCGTTCCAATTACGTGCTCACGGCGCGCGCCAAGGGACTGCCGATATACCTCATCCTGTGGCGCCACGTGCTGCAATCTTCGCTGTTGCCGCTGGTGAGCTATCTCGGCCCGGCGGTCGCCACCTTGCTGACGGGATCGCTGATCGTCGAACAGATTTTCGGCCTGCCCGGGATCGGCCGTTATTTCGTGAACGCCGCTCTCAATCGCGATTACACGCTGATGATGGGCGTAATCATCGTCTATGCCGCGTTCATCATCGGACTGAATTTGGTGGCCGATCTGCTTTATGCCGTGCTCGATCCGCGGGTGAGTTACAAGCGATGAGCATTATCGCGCCAAATGCCGACAATGTCGGCGTCATGACCAGAGCGCAAGACATGCGCGGCCGCAGCTTGTGGGTCGACGCACGCCGCCGCCTGTTCGAAAACAGGGCGGCGGTCGTCGCCATGATCCTGCTTGCGGCCATCACCTCGATGGCCGTCTTGGCGCCCCTGCTCTCGCAGTACAGCTTCGAAACCACGAACTGGAACGTGGTGTCCTGTGCGCCGGATTGGTGGCCGGACTCCACCGTCACCTGCAACGCCGGCGGCACGCATTGGTTCGGCACCGATTCCGTCGGTCGAGACCTGTTCGTGCGGGTGCTTTACGGCGCGCGCGTATCGATGGCGGTC
>JAGWVX010000270.1 GCA_018970685.1 Alphaproteobacteria bacterium
ACTCCTGGCGATGTTCGCGGCGCTCCTGCGGATCGCGCAACTTGAGGCGGGCGCGCGCCAAGCCGGGTTTGAAGAGGTGGACCTCGAGCCGCTCCTCGGGCGGGTCAGCGACTTGTACAAGCCGGCAATGGATGATGCCGGACGCCCGTTTTACGTGGACCTGTCGCCGTGCTCTCACGTGCGGGGTGATCCGCAGTTGTTGCTCCAGTTGTTCGCAAACTTGCTGGACAACGCCGTTCACCACACGCCGGACAGCGCGCGCGTCAGTTTGACGATGGGAATGGACGGCGCGCGGCCGACGGTTGTCGTCGCGGACGAGGGGCTCGGCATACCGCCCGAAGACCGCGAAAAGGTGTTTCGCCGGTTTTTCCGGCGTGAACAGAGCCGCACCACGCCGGGAAGCGGGCTTGGCCTGGCACTGGTTTCAGCGATCGCCGATCTGCACGGAGCTGAAATTTCCTTGCTCGACAACGCTCCCGGTCTGCGCGTCGTCGTAAAATTTCCGGCCACGCCGTAACGCTCGATAAGTTCTAAGCCGCGGAAATTTTTGAGGCTTTCTTGCGCGCGCTGCAAATCGGAGCCGTGATTGGTTTTTTGTAATCTTACTTCTTCGAAAGGTCATCGATTTATTTCCAAAGCGCAATTTTCCGAATCGATTGATTGCCTCGGGGCAGCGATGCAGCGGGCGCGCCCTTCGGTATTGTCGGCCGCGAGTGGGGATATAAAATTATGGCACATCTTGATTTTAACGCACGCCTTCTCTGTTCGTGTGCGCTGGTTTTAATTTTTTCCGGTGCGGCGCAACCCGCGCTGGCGCAGACGGCCGGAGATAAGGTCGAGACGGTCGTCGTCACGGGCATACGTCAGGAGGAGGCCGCGCGCGAACTGCAGAAGCAGGCTCCCAACCTGATCAACGTCCAGTCGGCCGAGGCGATCATCAAATATCCCGATTTCAACGCGGCCGAGTCGCTTAGCCGTATGCCGGGCATTTCGCTTCTGGCCGATACGGGCGAAGGGCGCTTCGTCAATGTCCGGGGTCTCGACGGCAACCTCAACGGCGCGACGTATGGCGGAATTCCCCTGCTCAACACGTTTCCCGGCGGCACCTATGACGGCGGCGGCGGCCGTGCCGTCGAGTTCGACACCGTCCCGGATGGCGCGATCGACGGCATCATCGTCACCAAGACCGGCATGCCCGATCAAGACGCCGAAGGCCTGGGCGGCACGATCGAACTAAAGCCCCGTTCCGCGGCCGACATCGCGAAGCCCTTCGCCGATATCACCTTGGGCGCGGGTGATGAGCCTGAACACAGCCACACCGGCCCGTTCAATGCGGAGTTGGCCGTCGGCGCACGTTTCGGCTTCAATCAAAACGGGCTTCTGGTCGAAAACGGTCAGACCGCAAATCAGGTCAACCCGGGCTGGGTTTCGAACCCGACGCCCTTCTCCTTCGTGCTCGACGGCTCCTGGCGCACGGACATGCGCGGCTTCGACGACATCGAGGAGGATTATACCAACGAGCCGTTCAATCCGGCCGGTCCGCTCGACAAAACCTATGCGGATCTGCAGCTGCGGCACTACGATTACCATCGCCGCCGCTTCGGTTACGGCGGGGAATTCGACTTCAAGCCTAATCCCGATAACCGCTTCTATGTGCGGGCCAACGTGTTCGGCTATGTCGAATCGGTCATCAAGAACCATCTGGTCTACAACAACATCGACGGCAGCAGCGGTTATCCGATCTCGGTTGACCCCTCCAATCCCCACGGCATCGCGACCCAGGCCGATCTCCAGCTGAACGGCACCAACGAAGAGGAAACCCATCGTAACGGCGTTTTCGCCGTCGGCGGTGAAGACAATTTCGACTGGGCGCGGATCGACTATCACGTCGCCTATTCGCGCGCCACCTATGACATGGGCCGCAATTACGGCGTCCGGTTCACGGGTCCGCAGGGCGTTGCCATCACCTACGACAACATCACCAGCCCGAATTTCCCCGGCCTCAAAGTCACGGACGGGACGAATGTCAACGATGCGTCGCTCTATACGCTGGCAAGACTCAACAACGGCTCGGAAAAAGACGACGACCAGGAATGGTCCTATGCGGGCAACGCGCAGATTCCGGTCGATGTCTTCAGCGACGCCGACCGTCTGAAATTCGGCTTCGAGGTGCGGCTCCGGACCAAGAACCAGAACCAGTACAACGAAAGCTTTTCCGCCGCAGGCGGCGGCAGCGTCGGAAGCCTCAATCTGTCCCTTGCTTCTCTCTCGCCGCTTAAGCCGGATACGACATATTACCACAATCGCTACACCAACGGACCGGGCATCAACGAATACGCGATCCTCGGACTGGTCAAGAACGGCACCATCGTCGCGAGCGGGATGCAGTTCGACCCGACCGGCTACTTCAACGCCGACGAGAACATCTATGCAGGCTACGGCATGTATACCGGCGACTTCGGTCCCTGGGGCGTGCTGGCGGGCGTGCGCGTCGAATCGACCAATGCCAAATACGGTTTCTACAATTTCGATCAGAACGGAAACCCGGTTCCGCCCCCCGACAATTTCACGCGCCTGACCCATAACTACACCAATGTCTTCCCGACGCTGCAGTTGCGTTACAACTTCACGTCGGATCTGATCGCGCGCGCCACCTATTCGACGGGGGTCGGCAGACCCGGATTCAACCAGGTTGCCGGCGCGACAACAGTCGATGCCACGACGGGCCATATCTCGACCGGGAACCCCGATCTGAAGCCCACGACCGGCAACAATTTCGACCTGGACGTCGAGTATTATCTGAACGACGGCGGCATCGCCCAGTTCGGCGCCTTCGACAAGGAATTCCAGGATTACATCTTCAGCCGCGAGATCATCGTGAACGGCGGCGATCCGCGCCTGCAGACGTTGGGTTATAACGGGACCGCGTATCTGGACAGCTACGACAACATCGGCTCGTCCTACGCGCGCGGCATCGAGGCGGCTTACCAGCAGAAATTCGCCTTCTTGCCCAAGCCGTTCGACGGCCTCGGCCTCGACGGGAACATCACGCTGGTGACCAGCAGCGGCGCAGTCCGGCAGGGCGAAAAGCACTTCTTGCCCGGCACCTCGGCGACCACCTTCAACGTTGGGGCCTTCTACGAGGCGTACGGCGTATCCCTGCGTCTCGCGGGACAATTTGTCAGCCACAGCCTCTATCAGATCGGCGGCGACGCCGCGACGGATCAGTACGTCGATTCGGACTTCAACCTGGACTTTACATCGAGCTACGATGTCGCCGACGACGCGTCGGTGTACTTCAACGTGAAGAACATCACCAACGCGCCGCATCGGATCTTCATGGGCTACCCCAATTGGGTGATCCAGCGTGAGTTCTACGACCAGACCTACGAAACCGGCGTGCGCATCAAACTGTGAGATCGATCATGAAGCGGGTATTCCTGACTGGTGCTTTGTGTCTTGCGGCAATCTCGGCGGCGCATGCCGCCGAGGTTCCCGTACCTCGTTATGATCACATCTTCGTCATCGTCGAGGAAAACAAGGGCTTCGACCAGATCATGAAGCACCCCGCGTGGACGCCGGTCATTCACCGTCTGGCGAAGGAGTACGGCCTCGCGGCCCAATTCTACGCCGAGGTGCATTCCAGCGAAGGCAACTACATCGCCATGCTCGGCGGCGACACCTTCGGTATCCATGACGATGATGCGTTTTTCTGCAAGCCGCACATGAAGAACGAATTCTGCGAGAAGAGCGACCGGCCGAACTACGCGGACCACGACATCGCAGCCCGCAGCTTGATGGACCAGATGGCCGAAAAGGGCCTGACGTGGAAGGCCTATATGGAGGACATTCCCGGAGCCGGCTCGCTGGTCCCCGGCTGGCCGACGGCGAATTACCCGGCCAAGGGCCTGCCGTATGAGGCCTACGCGGCCAAGCACAACGGCTTCGTTCATTTCAAGACGGTGAACCAAGAGCCCGTTCCGCAATTGATGCGGCACCTCGTCGGCTTCCGGCAGCTCTATGCCGATCTCGCATCCGGCGATCTGCCCAATTACGCCCACATCATTCCGAACCAGTGCAACGAGATGCATGGCCGGGGTGCGGAGGACGGGCCGGACGTCCCGCGGGACTGCACGAAGACCGATCTTCCGGGCTTGATCCATCGCGGCGATGCGGAAATCGGCATGCTGGTCGATAAGATCATGCATTCGAAGGTGTGGAGCGCTCCCGGCAACACCGCCATCGTCGTCACCTTCGACGAGAACAACGATGCGGAACGCCACTCGGGGCCGCAAGGCTGTTGCGGC
>JAGWVX010000271.1 GCA_018970685.1 Alphaproteobacteria bacterium
TCCCGCTACGTGATGGACGGCGCCACCAAATGGCTGAAGCGCTGGAAGTCCAACGGCTGGCGCACCGCCGACAAAAAGCCCGTGCGCAACGACGATTTGTGGCGCGCGCTCGACGCCGCGATGGCCCGCCACACCGTCTCTTGGCGTTGGGTGGAAGGCCATTCCGGCCACGCCGAGAACGAGCGCGCCGACGCGCTCGCCCGCGCCGCGATCCCGAATTAAATCTGCTTCAGCATGTGCTCGGCGCTGGAGACCGAAAATGCGCCGGGCTCTTCCACATTGAGCTGTTTCACGATCCCGTTGTCGACCAGCATCGAAAAGCGCTGGCTGCGCCTGCCCATGCCGAACTTCGTCGCGTCCATCTCCAGGCCGAGCGCTCCCGTCAGGTCGCCATTGCCGTCCGCCAGCATCATTACCTTATCGCCGACATTTTGATGATCGCCCCATGCGCCCATCACGAACGCGTCGTTCACCGAGACGCAGGCAATGGCATCGACGCCTTTCTTCTTGAATTCTTCCGCGTGCTGGATGAATCCCGGGAGATGCTTCGCGGAGCACGTTGGCGTAAACGCGCCCGGCAGCGCAAACACAGCCACTTTCTTTCCGGCGAATAATTCATCCGTCTTCACAGGTTTCGGAGCGCCGTCCTTCATCTGCATAAGTGTGGTTGATGGAATTTTGTCGCCGACTTTGATCGTCATGAGGCTCTCCTTACATTCTGGAATGATTATTGTTAGCGTAATGCCATGTGCCGGTGAAGTCATTATGCTACTGTTCGCTATGGCACCGCCGAAAATAAAGGCCGAAACGAGCGACGAAAGCTTTCTGGAAGGAAAGCTGCTCATCGCGCTGCCCGGCATGGCCGATCCGCGCTTTGAAAAAAGCGTCATCTTCATGTGCGCGCATTCCGCGAAGGGCGCCATGGGATTGATCATCAACAAGCCGATCGCCGGCCTTACGCTCCGGGACCTGATGCCGAAATTGAGCATCGACGTCGCAATGCCCGTCTTCGGCGCGCCGATCATGTTCGGCGGGCCGGTGCAGATCGACCGCGGTTATGTCCTGCACAGCGCCGAATATGGCGGGCGGGAATCGACGCTGTCCATCACGTCGGACATTTCCCTGACGGCGACCGTCGACGTGCTGACCGCGATCTCCGAAGGACGCGGGCCGTCCAAGAGCATCCTGGCGCTCGGCTATGCCGGCTGGGGCGCCGGGCAGATCGAGAGCGAACTCCAGGCGAACGGCTGGCTCCACTGCGACGCCGACGCACACCTCATCTTCGACAGCCCCAGCGATACGAAATGGCAAAGCGCGCTGGCCAGGCTCGGCGCGGATATTTCAGGCTTGTCCGCCGAGGCCGGCCGCGCCTGACCGCGTTGCGTCGCCGGCGCGGTAATGACGCGCAATGAATGCGAGCGTGTCCCTGGCGGAGAGTGGTTCCGAGAACAGGAAGCCTTGCGCGTATTCGCACCCGAGCTCCAGCATGCGGGCCGCGTCGTGCTCCGTTTCAACACCCTCGACGACCACGTCGCGGTTGAGATCGTGAGCCAGCGAAACGACCGACGATAAAACCACGTCGCCGTCGCAATCTTCGTCGGTGCCGCCGTGGCGCGCCAGAAAGCTCTTGTCGATCTTCACCGTATCGAACGGCAGATCCTTCAGCCGGCTGAGGCTCGACAGGCCGGTGCCGAAATCGTCGATGGCCAAGCCGACGCCCATCGTGCGTATCCGCTTCAACAGCGCGACCTCGTTTTCGGCCGCGCCGCCGATCGCGCTTTCGGTGACCTCGAGCTTCAGCGACCCTTCGCCGACGGACGCCGTCCCGAGCACTTCGGCGAGGAACCTCTCGAGATCGGCGTCGAAAAGCTGGCGCCGGGACAGATTGACGCTCGCAAACAGTGCCTCCGAGAGGGGGAAAAATCGCTGAAGCTGCGCCAGATCCCTGGCGGCGCGCTTCAGGGCCAGCCGTCCCAGTGCGACGATAAGCCCGGATTCTTCGGAGTGGGCGATGAAATCGGCCGGCGCGATCAGGCCTTTGGTCGGGTGTCGCCAGCGCAGCAGCGCTTCAAACCCCGCCACGCTGCGGTCCGAAAGCCGGACGATGGGTTGATAGAAGACCTCAATTTCCTCGTTGTCGATCGCGCGGCGCAGTTCGGTTTCGAGCGCCACGGAGTCGGCGGGCGTCAAAGCCTCCAGATCGCGCGAATACACTCTGGCGCAATCGCCGCCCTGCCGCTTGGCCTGGATCAGCGCCAGTTCGGCATTCTTCAAGAGATCGATGGGATCGCGCGCTTCGCGGCCTTCGGTAATGCCGACGCTGGCCGGCGCGAAGACGTCGCGCCCGTCGAGCTGGTGCGCCGTGCCGCACACCTCGACAAGTTCGGTGCCGATCTCGCTCGGCTCGACCCGCGGCTTCCGCCACAGCACTGCGAAGGCGTCACCGCCCACGCGGAAGACCTGTGCAAGGCCCATAAACCGCTCGGCCAGCCGCTGCCCCAGCTTTGCCAGCACATCGTCGCCGCCGGCGTCGCCGAGGCTGGCATGGATCGTCTTGAATCTGTCGATGTCGAGCAGGGCGAAGGTCGCATCCCGCAGCCGCTCGCCGAGGTTCTCGAGTTCTTCCATCAAGGCGACGCGATTGCCCAGGCCGGTCAACGGATCGCGCAGCGTACGGTCCATCATCGCGGCCTCGGCCTCCTTGCGGATCGTGATATCGGCCAGAAGACCCACGCAGCGCTCGGCCGCACCGTCCTGCGGGCCCTTCATCGTCGCCCGCAATTCGAACCAGGGGTATCGCCCGTCCTCGGCGCGCACGCGGAATTCGATACGGAACGCGAGCCCCGCCTGCGCGCTGTAATCGGCGACGGCCTGTTCGTAGACGCCGCGATCTTCGGGATGCACGCGCAGTACCCAGGCCGATTGCGGCATGCGTGTCGCTCCGAGGCCGATCAGCACCGCCGCTTCGCGCGACAGGACGACGGTTCCGTTCACGAAATCGATTTCGAAGACACCTTGGTGCGAGGCGCCGATCGCTTCGACGGCCGCATGAGGCACAACATCCGCCGCCGGCCTCGCGGGCATCGGGTCGTGCGGCGCATGCACCGCGTGGCGGGCGAACGGCAAGACGGCAATTCCTTCGCCCGAGGTGACCGCCAAGGCCAGCAGCACAGCGCCCGCGGCGGCAAACCCACCCGCGATGTCCGGCGTCAAAGGCGAACTCCCCAGAACGCCGACCGTGGTCGCCGTTGCCGCCACGGCGACCAGCGCGAACAAGCCGGCGCTGGGCATCACGACGCGGGCGGGCTGGGATCCGATGCGCCCCCGGTAGTAGACATAAGCGGCAATCGCGACCGTCCCGCCGACCAGAAGAAAATCCGTCATCAGCGTCGCGCCCGGCACGCCCAGATAGGCCATCGCGGAAAGCGCCACCACGGCTACCAGCGCGCGATCGAGCCAAGCTTGCGCCCAAGGCCAAATCTCGCCGATTGGAACGACGATGTCCGTCAGCCGCGCTCCGGCCGCCAGCGACAACCCTGCGAACAACGCAATCAGACCGTAAGGCCCGCCGACGCCGGTCATCAGGCTGCCGTCGAACATGCCGGTCGCGGCGAGTCGCGTCAGCAGCATCAGCAGCAAGGTGAGCGCCGCCCAGAGCGGCGCGCGGTGATGGGTCATTACGGCCAGTCCGCCTGCAATCGCCGCCGCCGCTGCAACCAGGCCGGCCACTGCCGCGACGAAAATCGCGAGCTGCCGGTTGTGCGCCGCGAGCGCTGGCTCGGTCCAGGCGAGCAGAGACGGCGGCGACTGTATCCCCGCCGTGCGAACGGCCAGCGGCACGGAGGTCGAAGGCGGGATGGTCACCCGGATCGCATGGCGGCCGTAGGCGTTGCCGCCTTCGATGACGACGTTCGAGTTCGTGCTTGCCACCTGAAGGATGGACGGCCGAGTCGCGTGCGGAAAAATGCTGAGGCCGATGTCCGGCGGCTGGCCGGCGTGCAGAACGCGTGTCACCGGCCGCGTCGAGGTGTTAACCGCCGTGAAAATATACCAATTGGTGTCGCCGGCCTTGGTGCCTTTCGGCGGACGATACGGATCCAGCGTCTGCTGGAGCTCGATCACCGCTTCCGGCCCGCTCATGTTGACGGTGTGCGGCGCTTGCGCCGCGCGAGCACCTGCCAGGAATACAACCGTCAGAGCGGCGGCGGCCAATCGTCTCATTACAAAGGTCACGAATCCTCGGGGTCGTTTTTCGCGGCGCTAACCTAACTGCGCCTCATCCTCGA
>JAGWVX010000007.1 GCA_018970685.1 Alphaproteobacteria bacterium
GGCGGTCAGCTGCTGCTTGATGCCGGGATAATGCACGTCGACGATCTTCTGCATCGTCTCGCGGTCGGGGAATTTGATGTAGTGGAAGAAGCAGCGGCGCAGGAAGGCGTCGGGCAGCTCCTTCTCGTTGTTGGAGGTGATCATCACGATCGGGCGCTTGGCGGCCTTGATCGTCTCCCCCGTCTCGTAGACGAAGAACTCCATGCGGTCGAGTTCCAGCAGCAGATCGTTGGGAAACTCGATGTCGGCCTTGTCGATCTCGTCGATCAAGAGCACCGGGCGCACATCGGACTCGAAGGCCTCCCAGAGCTTGCCCTTCTTGATGTAATTCTTGACGTCTTTCACCCTGACGTCGCCGAGCTGGGAATCGCGCAGCCGCGTCACCGCGTCGTATTCGTAGAGGCCCTGCTGGGCCTTGGTGGTGGACTTCACATGCCAGGTGATGAGGGGCGCCGAAAAGGCGTCGGCCACTTCATAGGCGAGTTGGGTCTTGCCGGTGCCGGGCTCACCCTTGACCAGCAGCGGGCGCTCCAGCGTCACCGCGGCGTTGACAGCGATTCTCAGATCATCCGTCGCAACGTAATTTCTGGTTCCCTCGAAGCGCACACTCACATCGGCACCCTGTTGCAAGACGTTTGCAAGGTAAGTGCGCGCATCCGCGCGTGCAAGCCGATCCCGCCTCACGTTAAGGTAGGTTTGGTGCGCCAAGAGGAGAACGGCACATGCACGCCGCCGTCGCAGCCGCCTTCATCGCCGGGGTTCTTCCGCCATGACCGTCGCGCATGTCTATACCGTCGCCTTCCAGGGCATCGAGGCGCGCGAGGTCGATGTGCAGGTGCATATCGCCGAGACGGGCGGCGGACAGTTCAACCTGGTCGGCCTCGCCGACAAGGCGGTGGGCGAGAGCAAGGAGCGCGTGCGCGCGGCGCTCGCCGCCATCGGGTTGGCGCTGCCCTATAAGCGCATCACGGTGAACCTGGCGCCGGCCGACCTGCCGAAGGAAGGCAGCCATTACGATCTGCCGATCGCGCTCGGTCTGCTGGCGGCGATGGGCGTCGTGCCGGCCAGCGAGATGGCGCATTACGTGGCGATGGGCGAGCTGTCGCTGGACGCGCAGCTCACCGCCGTCGCCGGCGTGCTGCCCGCCGCGCTTGCCGCCTCCGAGCAGCAGCGCGGGCTGATCTGTCCGGCGGCCTGCGGCGCGGAAGCGGCGTGGGCTGGCGGCGTCGAGATCATCGCCGCGCCGTCACTCATTGCACTCGTCAATCACGTCAAGGGCGTTCAAGTGCTGAACCCGCCGAACGCCAAGCTGGCCGAGGACATCCGCAGCGTGCCCGACCTCAAGGACGTCAAAGGCCAGGAGACGGCGAAGCGCGCCATCGAGATCGCCGCGGCGGGCGGGCACAACCTCTTGATGATCGGGCCGCCGGGCGCGGGCAAGTCGATGCTGGCACAGCGCCTGCCGGGCCTGCTTCCGCCGCTGGACGCGCGCGAGGCGCTGGAGATTTCCATGGTGCAGTCGCTGGCCGGCGAATTGCCGGACGGCACGATCTCGCGGCGGCGACCGTTCCGCGCACCGCATCATTCCGCCTCGATGGCGGCGCTGGTCGGCGGCGGGTTGCGCGTCAAGCCGGGCGAAGTGAGCTTGGCGCATCTCGGCGTGCTGTTCCTGGACGAACTTCCCGAGTTCCAGCGCGCGGTGCTCGACTCGCTGCGCCAACCGATCGAGAGCGGCGAAGCCATCGTGGCGCGCGCCAATGCGCATGTGCGCTATCCGGCGCGCTTCCAATTGGTGGCGGCGATGAATCCGTGCCGCTGCGGTTATCTCGGCGATCCGGCGCAGGCCTGCGGGCGGGCGCCAAAATGCGCGCAGGATTATCAGGCGCGGATTTCGGGGCCGCTGTTCGACCGCATCGATCTGCATGTCGACGTCGCCGGCGTGTCGGCATCCGATCTGGCGCTGCCGCCGCCGTCGGAATCGAGCGCCGATGTCGCCGCGCGCGTGGCGCAGGCGCGCGACATCCAGCGCGCGCGCTATGCCGACGACGACGTGCGCACCAATGCGGAAGCGGACGGCGCGTTGCTCGAGCGCGTGGCGACGCCGGACGCAGCCGGCGCGAAGCTGCTCAGCCAAGCCGCCGACGCGATGCGACTGACGGCGCGCGGCTATCACCGCGTGCTGCGGGTGGCGCGGACCATCGCGGATTTGGCGGGCGCGGACGGCATCGGTCGGACGCAGGTGGCCGAGGCGCTGTCGTTCCGCCGGCTGGCGCAGCTGGCGTGAAATAATCGAACATTGTTTTTCGGATTGGGCATAACCCCCCCGGGGGGAGGGGGGTGGGGCCACCGCACAAGGGCGGCCCGCCGACGCCTTGCGCGTCTGTCTATGTATGTGGGCGCAGTGCCGCCGCCTTCAAGCCCCTGCGACGTTCGGTAGCTGGTGGATGGCAGCAGCCTTGAGTTATGCGCGAATGCGTAGGTAGAAATCGCCACGCGCCACGCACAAAGGCAAATCGTGCAAACAGACACCGCGCAAACAGACCTCGTAAAATACGTTTGCATCAATCACGGCGGCGAATGTCGAGATCATTCCTATTCAAGGTTCAGTCGGCGCTGCTCCGCAGCCAATTCCGCCAGCGCTTTCTTTCGCTCCTCCCTCGATTCGTTTTCGAATTTGATCAGGTCGCCAAATTTAACCCGCCGGTGGCGGCCGACCATCCGGTGACCGATCTTGCCTTCGTCAATTAATCTGGTGAGGTGCGGCCGGGATACATTCAGATAATCCGCCGCTTGCTGCGTCGTCAGTTCCGCCTGATAGGGAATGACGGAAAACGGCGCGCGATTTGCCATCTGCGTCAGCACGGTCATGATCAACGCGACTGCGCGCGCCGGCAAAGGAACGACGACCTTCGGGTCGTCCTGCACGATAATCTTGATGTCCTGTTTTGTGTTCGCAACCGCAGCCAACTTCTCGGCCGCATTGCGCGCTATCGTGGCCTCGGCTTCGTTGGCGACGAACGGACCGCCACCTTGGTCCAGCAGCGCAAACATATCTGTTCCCCAATCCCACATATATCCGGCGGCGACTTTCAAACCGCCGCCAAACGCATTATCCGCAATAAACGAAATAAACGTAAATGCATTTTCTGCAAGGCAGCTACCGAGAATTTTATCCTCTTAAGCATGTAAAATACTAACACGCTGAAATATCTGCATTTCCCATGAAACCAAAGCCGTCCTAAACCGGTGCATCAATATTATGGCGCCGCCCCGACCCAGCCGTGGATTTGACCGCGCCGCGCCGGCCGTACAGCGCAGCACCAAGACCCGGACATTCAGTAGCTCTCCGACGGCGGCTGCATGCCGTGATAGATCGCATTGGCCTCGGCGATGTCTCTGGCGGCGGCTTTCTCGTCGCCCCTCCGTCGTTCGGCCAAGCCCAGCCGGTATTCGAGGCCGGCATTTTCGTAAGTGCGGTAGCCCTTGGGCTCGAGCCGCAGCGCCGTCTTGCAATCGGCGACCGTTAAAAGCGGCTTGTTGCTGCGCCGGTAGAAATCGCCGCGGTTGGTCAGCGCCTCGGGCGTGGGATCGAGAGCGACGGACCGGTTGAGATCTGCGAAGGCCGAGCAGCAGCAAACCGATCACGGTCAGACGCCGCAACGCCACGATGCCCCGCAAGAAGCCCACGGCGGCCAGAAACCACACGGCCTGCAAGCCGTCCGGCAGCCATCGGCCGGGACTTCACGCCTTTGCTGCGGATGTGCAATGCTTTTGTGTTGGCGCGCCGCTATCGTCGTGCCCGGAACCCGCATGAGGACAGGACGATGTTCAAACGGCCGACCGGTGCGCTTCTGGCCTTCGGCATTTTCGCGGCGGCTTCGCACGCCGCCGGCGTCACGGTCTTCGCCGCAGCTTCGCTGACCAACGCGCTGCAGCAGGCCGCCGACGCCTACAAGCACGACACGGGCCACGCCGTCACCTTGTCCTTTGCCGCCTCCTCGACGCTGGCGCGGCAGATCGAAAGCTCGAGCGGCGCGGACATCTTCATTTCCGCCGACATCAAGTGGATGGACTATCTGCAAACGCGCGGGCTGATCGCGCCGGGAACGCGCGTCGATCTCTTGGGAAACCAGCTGGTGCTGATCGCGCCCGCGGCGTCGCCGGCGCGCATCGCCATCGAGCCGCATTTCGATCTGGCCAAGGCGCTGGACGGCGGAAAGCTGGCGCTGGCCGATCCCGCATCGGTGCCGGCGGGGATCTATGCCAAGGCGGCGCTCGTCAAACTGGGGGTGTGGGACAGCGTCGCCGGCAAGGTGGCGCCGGCCGAGAATGTGCGCGTGGCGCTGGCCTATGTGGCGCGCGGCGAAGCGCCGTTCGGCATCGTCTATGCGACCGACGCCAAGATCGAGCCGCAGGTGCGCATCGTGGCGGCTTTTCCGGACGGCTCTTATCCGAAGATCGTCTATCCCGCCGCCCTGACGAAAGACGCCAAGCCCGAAGCGCGCGCATTCCTGAATTATCTTTCGAGCGCGGCGGCGCGCGCCATCTTCGTCAAATTCGGCTTCACGCCGCCGGGGAAATAGGGCGGACTTGTTCCGCGGCGATGCCGCGCACCGCCGCCCATTGGGCTTTCAGGGAATCCGTGGTGTCGCGGCTGCCGTCTGGCGACCAGCCGGGCGGCGCGAAAACGTAGCACAGCGCCTCGCGCGCGCTGCGGGCGCGGAAGAGATCGGCGAACATGCCGAGCCACTCGTGGAAGGCGATCTTGAACACGTTGAAGCTGGCGAGATTGTGCACGATGCCGTAGCGCGGCGGCTCCTCCGCGCGCTCGGCGACGAAGCTGCCGAACATCCTATCCCAGATAATGAAGACGCCGGCATAGTTGGAATCGAGATAGGCGGGATTGGTGGCGTGATGCACGCGGTGATGCGAGGGCGTGTTCATCACCGCCTCGAAGAAGCGCGGCAGCTTGTCGATCGCTTCGGTGTGAATCCAGAACTGATAGACCAGATTGAGGCCGTGCACGAAAACGATCATCGGAATGGGAAAGCCGAGCAGCACCAGCGGCGCACGGAAGACGACGCCGGGCGTGAACTGCCCGCTCCAGGGCTGCCTGAGCGCGGTCGACAGATTGTAATGCTGGCTGGAATGATGGTTGACGTGATCCGCCCACAGCCAGCGCACGCGGTGCGAGGCGCGGTGCCACCAGTAATAGACGAAATCGTCGAGCACGAAGCAGGCGATCAGCGCCGGCCACGACCAGGCGAGCACGGCAAGACGATAGGGCTGCAGCGCCGCCGCCATATCGAGAAAAACGAAGGCGAACAGCGCACCGACGACGACGCTGCCGAATCCCATCAACAGGCTGGCGGCGGTGTCGCGCGGTTCGAAGCGGGCGCGGCCGGAGAGGCGGGCATAGACCATCTCCGCCACCACCAGCACGATGAAGACCGGTGTCGCCAGAGAGACCGGATCGCGCATCAGCCGAGCACTCCAGAAAGCTTGCGTTCCCATTGCGCGGCGGTCTGCGCATCGCCCAGGGCAAGGCGGACGGAGGGCAGCGTGACATCGGCGAGACGCAGCGACAGGCAATCGCCGCGGCGTTCGACGGCGCGCAACAGCGGCTTCCCTAATTTGCGCACGACGAAAGCGTCGCCGCGGGCGATCACCAGAAGAAGCGCGCCATCGACGCCGTTCTCCGCCAAAGCTGCGGTGCGATCGGCGCCGAGCGACATGCTGCGGCCGCGAAACGCCGGCAGGATTTGCGTCAGGTAAGCTTCGACGGTTTGCGCGCCGGCGATCTCGGCGCCGCGGATTCCGAACAGCGCCGCGTTCAGCGCGACCAGCAGGGCGACGCCGCCCAGGGAAAACAACAGATACGGAACAGACATCGCACACCAGCTTGGCGACCCAATACTTATGCCGTAAGCATCGTGCGGAGAAAAGAATGCCGAGGGGGAAGGAATGGCGGGTAAATCGCATGGGCGCTTGCGCCCGTATCATCTCCTGCTGCTGCTGCCGCTCTTCTCGCTGTGGGTGCCGTTCTACAACCGCATCGATCCGACGCTGGCGGGCATCCCATTCTTCTACTGGTTTCAGATGGCGTGGATCGGCGTCACGGTGCTGGCGCTGCTGATCGTCTATCTCCTGGAACGCCGCAGCGGAGACAAACTGTGAGGCCGCCGGTCGACGCCGTGGCGATCGCCGTCTTCGCCGTCCTGTTCGGGCTGGTCACCGTACTGGGATTTTTTGCGGCGCGCTGGCGGCGAGGCGATCTCGATCAATTGCACGAATGGGGGTTGGGCGGGCGGCGCTTCGGCACGCTGATCAGCTGGTTCCTGCTGGGCGGCGATCTCTACACGGCCTACACCTTCGTCGCCCTGCCCGCGCTGCTGTTCGGCGCCGGCGCCATGGGATTCTTCGCGGTTCCCTATTGCATCGCCATCTGGCCGCTGCTGTTCGTGGTGTTTCCGCGGCTGTGGTCGGTGTCGCACCGCCACGGCTATGTGACGGCCGCCGATTTCGTGCGCGGCCGTTTCGGCAGCCGCACCCTGGCGCTGACCGTCGCCGTCACCGGCATCGTCGCCACCATGCCGTATATCGCGCTGCAGCTGGTCGGCATCGAGGTGGTGATTGCGGCGCTGGGCCTGCATCTGTCGGTGAACGTCGCGGGCGTCACCGTCGAGCTGCCGCTGCTGATCGCCTTCGTCATCCTCGCCGCTTATACCTATACCAGCGGCCTGCGCGCCCCGGCGATGATCGCGGTGGTCAAGGACCTGCTGATCTACGGCACGGTGCTGGCGGTCGTCATCGTCATTCCGGTGCAGCTCGGCGGCTACGGCCACATCTTCGCCAGCGTCGCGCCTTCGAAGCTGATCCTGCCGGCGCTGCCGAAGGGCGGATTGGGCGCGCAATCGGCGTACGCCACGCTGGCGCTGGGTTCGGCGCTGGCGCTGTTTCTCTATCCGCATTCGGTGACCGGCATCCTGTCGTCGTCCGGCCGCGAAGTGGTCAAGCGCAACGCAGTCGCCATGCCGCTCTACGCCGTCGCGCTCGGCCTCATCGCGCTGATGGGCTACATGGCGATCGCCGCCGGATTGCAGACGATGCCGGCCTATGCGGAAGGCTTCAAGGCGTTCGGCACCAACTATGCGGTGCCCGCGCTGCTGCTGCACAGCTTTCCGTCGTGGATGGTGGGCGTCGCCCTCGCCGCCATCGCCATCGGCGCGCTGGTGCCCGCCGCCATCATGTCGATCGCCAGCGCCAATCTGTTCACCCGCAACGTCTACAAGGAATACATCAACCCGAATTGCAGCGACGCGCAGGAAAGCCGGATCGCCAAGGTGGCGTCGCTGATCGTCAAGGCGGGCGGCCTCGTCTTCATCATCGGTTTCCCGCAAACCTACGCCATCGTGCTGCAGCTGCTCGGCGGCATCTGGATCATCCAGACCCTGCCGGCGGTGATGCTGGGGCTCTACACACGCTGGCTGCATCCCGCGGCGCTGACGCTGGGCTGGCTAACGGGCATCGCGGCCGGTACCTGGATGGCGTCGACGCTGTCGTTCAAATCGGCGACCTATGTGCTGCACGTCGCCGGACTGGCGGTGCCCTGCTATGCGGCGGTCTCCGCCTTGGCGCTGAACCTGCTGGTGGCGGCGGCGCTGAGCGCCCTGTTCAACCTCGCATCGCGCGGGCCGCGCGCCGACGCGACGACCGCCGAGGATTACGTCTGAACCTCAGCCGAAGCGGCCGGTGATGTACTGCTCGGTGCGCTTGTTGGTCGGAGAGGTGAAGACCTTCTCGGTGTTGTCGAATTCGACCAGCTCGCCCAGATACATGAACGCCGTGTAGTCGGAGGTGCGCGAAGCCTGCTGCATGTTGTGGGTGACGATGGCGATCGTGTAGTCCTTCACCAGCTCGTCGATCAGCTCTTCGATCTTCGCCGTCGAGATCGGATCGAGCGCGGAGGCCGGTTCGTCGAGCAGGATCACTTCCGGCTTGGTCGCCACGGTGCGGGCGATGCACAGCCGCTGCTGCTGCCCGCCCGACAGGCTGAGCCCGGATTCATGCAGCTTGTCCTTGACCTCGCCCCACAGCGCCGCGCGCTGCAAGGCGTGCTCGACGCGCCCGTCGAGCTCGGAACGCGAAACGCGCTCGTAGAGCTTAATGCCGAAGGCGATGTTGTCGTAGATCGTCATCGGAAAGGGCGTGGGCTTCTGAAACACCATGCCGACGCGCGAGCGCAACAGGTTCATATCCTGCTTGGTGTTGAGAATATCGTTGCCGTCGAGCATCACTTCGCCTTCGGCGCGCTGGTTGGGATAAAGCTCGTAGATGCGGTTGAGGACGCGCAGCAGGGTGGACTTGCCGCAGCCCGACGGACCGATGAAGGCCGTCACCTTGCGATCGTAGATCGGCATGGAGATGTCCTTCAGCGCCTGCGTCGTTCCATAAAAGAACGAGAGGTTCTTGACGTCGATCTTGGTTTTTTCCTGGACGGACGCTTCCATGACTCAGTTCCGTTTCGACGATTCGAGGATGCGGGCGACGACGCTCAGTCCAAGCACCGCGACCGTGGTCAGCAGCGCCCCGGCCCAGGCGAGCTCGTGCCAGCCTTCATAGGGGCTCATAGCGAACTGGAAGATGACGACGGGCAGATTCGCCATCGGCTGGTAGAGATTGGTGCTCCAGAACTGGTTGTTGAGCGCGGTGAACAGCAAGGGCGCGGTCTCGCCGGAGATGCGCGCAATGGCCAAGAGCACCCCGGTGAGGATGCCGGCCCGCGCCGCGCGCCAGGTGACCGCCTTGATGATGGCGCTGCGCGGCGCCCCCAGCGCGGCCGCGGCTTCGCGCAAGCCGTTGGGCACCAAGAGCAGCATGTTCTCGGTGGTGCGCACCACCACGGGCACGACGATCACCATCAGCGACGCCGCGCCGGCGATGGCGGAGAAGCTCTGCATCCTGACCACGATGATTTCGTAGACGAAGAGACCGGTGACGATGGAAGGCGCGCTCAGCAGGATGTCGTTGACGAAGCGCACGAAAAAGGAAAGTCGCGTGTAGCGGCCGTATTCCGCGAGATAGGTTCCCGCCAGCAGGCCGAGCGGCGTGCCGGCGGCCACGGCAAGGCCGTTCATGATCAAGCTGCCGACGATGGCATTCAGCAGCCCGCCCGGAACGCCGGGCGGCGGCGTCATCTCGGTAAAGGTCGCGGGCGTGAGATCGACCAATCCCCTGTAGAAAAGCGCCGCCAAGATGACGGCAAGCCAAGCCAGCCCGAACAGCGCCGAAAACGTCGAGAGCGTCAGGAAAATCGCATTGCCGCGCTTGCGCCGGCGGTACCGCGCCATGTTCTTCATGACGACACGCCTCCGGCCCGGCGCTCCAACGCGCCGAGCATCAGCTGAGCGGCGGCGAGCACGACGAAGGTGATGAAGAAGAGGATGAGGCCCATTTCGATCAGCGACGACAGATAAAGCGGACCCACCGCTTCGGTGAATTCGTTGGCGATGGTGGCGGAGATCGTGGTGCCGGGCGCGAACAGCGAGGTCTGGATGTGATGGGCGTTGCCGATGACGAAGGTCACCGCCATGGTTTCGCCGAGCGCGCGGCCGAGCGCCAGCATCGCGCCGCCGACAACGCCGGTGCGTGCGAAGGGCAGCGTGACGCGCCACACCACTTCCGACGTGGTGCAGCCGAGCGCATAGGCGGCTTCTTTCAACGTCGGCGGAACCGTCTCGAAAACGTCGCGCGTGACCGCGGAGATGAACGGCAGCACCATGATGGAAAGGATCAGCGCGGCGGTGAAGACGCCGATGCCGTAAGGCGCGCCACCGAGATAATCCTGCAGCACCGGCACGTCGGAGAACAGATCGATCAGCCAAGGCTGCAGACCGCTCTGAAACCAGGGCGCGAAGACGAACAGGCCCCAGATGCCGTAGATGATGCTGGGAATGCCCGCCAGGAGTTCGATGGCGATGCCGATCGGCCGCCGCAACGGACGCGGGCAAATCTCGGTCAGGAAGATCGCAATGCCGATGCCGATCGGCACCGCGATGAGCATGGCGATCAGCGACGTCACCAGCGTGCCGTAGATCGACGCCAGCGCGCCGAACTGCGCGGTGACCGGATTCCAGACCTCGGTGTAAAGAAACGGTATGCCGAAAGCTTTGATCGCGGGCAGCGCGCCGACCCCAAGCGAGACCAGCACGCCGGCAAAAATGGCGAGCACGCCGACCGACGCCAGCCATGTCAGCATGCGGAAACGCATGTCGCGATATCCGCTGCGTCGAACGACGTCGGTCCGCTTCTTAATGGTGGCGACTTTGCTCAAGACGATATCGACCGTGGCTCCGTGGAGGCGTTTTCTTAGACCAGATTCAAGCACGGGCGGACCGGCGGGCGGCGAGTCTTCACAGCCCAAATCGCGCCCGCGGCGCCCTCCGCCGGCATCACGACGCTTACCCGCATACTAACCCCTTGCTAAATAAGCTCTTAGCAGATTGCCCCGCATGGGCACCGCCCTATCCCCGTGCAGAAGCGTCATCACGCCCAGCTTCCATGCAACGTCCATCACAGTTATACGAAGCTTTTGTGACAACCGATGCCGCATGTCTCAGACTGAATACCCAACATATTGACGACATTTGAAAAACCGAAACGGCGGCAAACTGCGGCGTGGCAGCGCGAGCGGCCCTTGCGGCGGCGCGTCCCCCGGGCCGGCCGGCCGACGGAAGAGATTTTCGGCCCGGACCGCACAATTCGCTTCCCGCTTAAACGATTTTCAAGGGGCTGCGCGCTTATTTTGCGGCCTCTCACGGAGAATAACGTGACCGCCGCGCGCATCATCCGCATCGTCTTCGGCTTGGCTGCGTTAGCCCTCTTGGTCATCGCCCTGGGCGATGTCGCACTGCACGGGCGGCTGACCGCGATGTCGCCGGGAACCTTCCTGGCGCTTATCGGCGTCGGCCTCGTCTATATCCTGCGCAGCTTCGCAGTGGCCCGCCAGAACCGAGAACTGTCGGACCGCCAATCGGACCAGATCAAATCCGTGGTGACGCGCCTGGAATCGTCGCTCGCCGCCGCCGCCGCGATGAACGCCCGGCTCAATCAAAGCGAGGCGCGCTACAAGGGTCTGGTCGACGCGCAGGGCGACGCGATCTTCCGCCGTTCGCCCGACAGCCGCCTGACCTATGGCAACGACGCCTTCTTCAAACTGTTCGGACTCAATCCTCAGACGGCGCAAGGCCGTCCCTTCGCGCCGGAACTGCATCCCGACAGCCGGTCGCCGATCTTCGGCAGCTTCGCCGGGCTGGAAACCGGACGGGCGCGGGTCCGCTACGATCAGCATGTCCGCACCGCCTATGGCTGGCGCTGGCTGGCGTGGGAAGATTACGCGGTGCGCGACAATCTGGGCCGTCTGGTGGAAGTGCAAAGCGTCGGGCGCGACATCACCGAGCGCAAGGCGCTGGAAGAAGCCCTGACCGAAGCGCGCGACAAGGCGGAAGCCGCCAACCGCGCCAAATCCGGCTTCCTGGCCACCATGAGCCACGAGATCCGTACACCGATGAACGGCGTCATCGGCATGGCGCGCCTGCTGCTGGAAACCGAATTGCGGCCCGAACAGCGCACCTATGCCGAAGCCATCAAGCAATCCGGCGAAACGCTGCTGACCCTGATCGGCGACATCCTGGATTTTTCCAAAATCGAATCCGGCGTGCTGACCCTGGAAGACGACGAAACGGACGTGCGCCTGCTGACCGAGGGCGTCGTCGAGCTGCTGGCGCCGCGCGCCCATGCCAAGGGAATCGAGATCGCCTCGGTCGTGGCGCCCGACGTGCCGGAAGCAATCCGCACCGACAGCATGCGCTTGCGGCAGGTGCTGACCAATCTGGTCGGCAACGCCGTCAAGTTCACCGAGAAGGGCGGCGTCGGCATCACGGCCTCTCTCGTCGCGGAACACGACCGCAATTACCTGCGCTTCGAGGTGCGCGACACCGGCGTCGGCGTGCCCGCCGAGAAACGCCAGGACATCTTCGGCGAATTCGTCCAGGCCGATTCCAGCCACGCCCGCAAATTCGAAGGCACGGGGCTGGGGCTGGCGATCTGCCAACGGCTCGTCAACGCCATGGGCGGAAAGATCGGTGTCGACGCAGCGGAGGGCGGCGGCAGCCTGTTCTGGTTCACGGTGCCTTCCGTCGTGGCCTTGCCGGCGCGCGCGCAGGCGGCGGCGCTTTCCGGCTTGCGCGTCGCCGTCATCACCCGCAACGACGTGCTGCGCGACGGCTTGAGCGCGCAGATCAAGGCAGCGGGCGGCGAGATCGCCGTCCTTACGGAAGACGGCATCCGTCATGCCGGCCTCATGCTGATCGACGCCGGAACCGGCGCGGAACCCGAGCCGCCGACCAGTCCGGTGCCGCAAATTCCCGCTCTCGTCCTGGTCAGTCCCGCCGCCCGCGGGAAATTGTCGGAACTGCGTTCTCTGGGGTTCGCCGGTTATCTGGTGAAGCCGATCCGCCAAGCCTCGCTGATCGAACGGCTGCGCGCCCGGCCTCAGCCGGAATCCGCGGCGCCGGTCCGGGAAGAAGCGCTTTCCGCCGGCGAGCCGGCGACGCCCGCGCCCGCGCCGGTGGCCGGCCTCAACATTCTGCTGGCCGAGGACAATCCGATCAACGCGCTCTTGACGCGCGAGCTTCTGCGCCGCCGCGGCCATCGGATCACGGAAGTCGTCACCGGCAACGCCGCGGTAAAGGCGATGGAAGAGGGCGATTTCGATTTGCTGCTCACCGATATTCACATGCCCGGCATGGACGGCATCGAAGCGACCAAGGCCATCCGGCGCAACGAAGAACGGCTCGGCCGCGCCCGCGTTCCCATCGTGGCGCTGACCGCCGACGCCTTGGAAACCGGGCGCAGGGCTTGCCGGGAGGCGGGTATGGATGGTTTCCTCACCAAACCCGTCGAACCGACTCACCTGGACGACATGTTCGCAGCCTTCTTCCCGTCCGAATCCTCCCTGCATACCGCGGCCGCATGAGCGGGACCGGCGCCGGCTGGCGCGCATCGTTCGCCGCTTATCTGCAGCCGCGCGTGCTGGTGATGCTGGCGCTCGGCTTTTCGTCCGGTCTGCCGTTTCTGCTGGTCGGCAACACCTTCGGCTATTGGCTGCGCGACGAAGGCACCTCGCTCGCCGCCATCGGCTTCCTCTCCTGGGTCGGCATCGCCTATTCGCTGAAATTCCTCTGGGCGCCGGTGATCGACCGCACCAATGCGCCGATCCTGGCGGGCCTAGGACGGCGGCGCGGCTGGATGCTGCTAGCGCAGCTGTTCGTCGGCGGCGGATTGGTCGCGATGGCGGCCGCCGGCGTCGGTCACGGCCTTGTCACGCTGGGCGTGCTGGCGCTGGTGGTGGCGTTCTCGTCGGCGACACAGGATATCGTGATCGACGCATGGCGCATCGAGACCGCCAAGGATCCGGACGAGCTCGGACTTCTCACCTCCGCCTACACCTTCGGCTATCGCGCCGCGCTGCTCGCCAGCGAAGCGGCGATCCTGCTGATCGCCACGCGCATCGGTTGGAATGCCACCTATGTCCTTTACGGCGCGCTGATGGGCATCGGCGTTCTTGCCTGCCTCATCGCGGCGGAGCCCGTGAAAGCCGACAAGGTGATGGCGGAGAAGGAAACGGAAGCGCCGTTGTGGACGCTGCGCGGGTTTTACGACGCCGTCGCCGGACCGTTCCTCGTCTTCTTCAAGGCCCATGGCGCGACCGCCGTTCTGATGCTGACGGCGATCAGTCTCTTTCAGCTGCCGAACTTCGTGATGGGCCCGATGGCCAACCCGCTCTATCACGATATCGGCCTATCCAAGGATTTGGTCGGCGAGGTGCGCGGCAGCTTCGGTCTGGTGGCCGTGTTCTTGGGCGTGGCGGCGGGCGGCTTCCTGTCGCTGCGGCTCGGCTTCATGCGCGCACTTCTGGTGGGCGGTACGGCGCAAATCTTGGGCACCATAGCTTATGCCGTGCTGCCTTATTCGCACGGCCCGGTCGTGTTCGCCGCGGTGATGGCGGCGGACAATTTCGGTATCTCGGTCGCGGGCATCACGCTCGTCGCTTATATGTCGAGCCTCACGAGCCTCGGCTATACCGCGACGCAATATGCGCTTCTCAGTTCCACCTATGCGTGGGCAGGGAAAATACTGAAAGGGTTTTCCGGGATCGCGGTGCAGAGCCTTGCCGCGGATTACGGCTTGATGAATGCCTATGCGATCTTCTTCGTCGGCGCCGGCCTGATCGGCATTCCCGCCATTCTGCTGTTTCTCTGGCTGTCGACGCGCCGTCGGCCGACGCCCGCGCCGAGCTGAGATTGCGTTAATACTTGAGGCGGTTGCGATTTGTCTTGCGTACCGGCCTGGGTTACAATTCGTCTTCGCGCAGAGGCTCAATCACGAAGGCAAAAGTCCTTCGCCCAAGGGAAGCGCAGCCAGTGGTCAATATTCACGAACCCGGGCCTCTCGAGGGTCGTCTGGAACAATGGCCCGTTCTCGCGGTGTCGGGCGCCCTCGAAGTACGGCTTGCCGAGACCGAAATCGAGGTCGAGGCGGCGCAGCGCCTGCGCTATCGCGTTTTCTACGAAGAGATGTCGGCCGTACCGTCGCCGGACATGCGCGATGCACGCCGCGACTTCGACCGCTTCGACGACGTTTGCGACCATCTGCTGGTGGTCGACCGTTCGCTGACCGACGAGGACGGGCAACCCACCGTGGTGGGCACCTACCGCTTGATGCGCGACGTCGACGCCAGCCGGGCGGGCGGCTTCTACACCTCTTCCGAATACGACATCTCGCAAATGCTGACCGGCACCGCGCCGGACACGCGCCTGCTGGAACTGGGCCGCTCCTGCGTGCTCAAGGCCTATCGCACCAGGCCGGCGACCATGCAGCTTCTGTGGCGCGGCGTCATGGCCTATGTGGCGCGCTTCTCCATCGATGTGATGTTCGGCTGCGCCTCGTTCTCCGGCACCGACCCGAAAGCCCTGGCGCTGCCGCTGTCTTATCTCCATCACTTCCACATGGTGCCGCCGGACATTCACGTGCGCGCGATCCCCTCGCTTTACGTCGGCATGAACCTGATGCCGAAAGAGGCGATCGATCCCAAGGAAGCGCTGCGCGCGCTCCCGCCGCTGCTCAAAGGTTATGTACGGGCGGGCGCCTGGATCGGCGACGGCGCGGTGATCGACCGGCAATTCGGCACCACCGATGTCTTCATCTATTTCCCGGTGTCGAAGATCGACGCGCGCTACCGCAGCCGCTTCGGCCTCCCGGCCTAGCGCCGTTCCTTCAGCCGCCGCTCGACGGCGTCCCAGATCAGCTTGGCGCCGTCGGGACCGCCGAAGCGCTTCACTTCCTGGATGCCGGTGGGCGAGGTGACGTTGATCTCGGTGAGATAGTCGCCGATGACGTCGATGCCGGCGAAGATCAAACCGCGCTTTTTCAACTCCGGTCCGACGGCGGCGCAAATGTCCTGCTCGCGCGCCGTCAGCATTGTGGGCTCCGGCCTGCCGCCGACATGCATGTTGGAGCGCGCCTCGCCTTCGGCGGGCACGCGGTTGATGGCCCCGGCGAAGGCGCCGTCGATCAGGACGATGCGCTTGTCGCCTCTGCGCACCTCGGGAAGATAGCGCTGCACCATGATCGGCTCGCGATACTGCGCGGCGAACATCTCCAGCAAGGCGCCAAGATTCTCGTCGTCGGCCCGGAGCCGGAAAACACCTGCGCCGCCGTTGCCGAACAGGGGTTTCAGGATGATGTCCCGGTGCGTCTCGCGGAAGGCGCGGATCTGCGCGGGATCGGACGCAATCAGGGTGGGCGGCATCAGATCGCGGAACATGGTGACCAGCAGCTTCTCCGGCGCGTTGCGCACTTCCGCCGGATCGTTGGTCACCAGCGTCTTGGGCTGCAGCCGTTCGAGCAGATGCGTGGTGGTGATATAGGCCATGTCGAAGGGCGGGTCCTGGCGCAGCAGCACCACATCGGCCTGCGATAGATCGTATGCGGACGGTTCGCCGAGACTGTAATGATCGCCGTGCACGGCGCGCACCCGCAGCGGGTGGACGGTCGCGCCCACCGTGCCGTCGCGGAAGAACAGCTGGCGCGGATTGTAATAGAGCAGCGCATGGCCGCGGGCCTGCGCTTCGAGCGCCAGGGCGAAGGTCGAATCGGCGTCGATCTTGACGCGCTCGATCGGGTCCATCTGGATCGCGACGGTTAAGGCCATGCTCGACTCCTCGCTGGGCGTGCCGTCCATAGATCGCCATTCGCCCGCCGTTCCACAAGGCCCGGCTACAGAGAATCGGGACGCCAAGCGTCGCGCCGGTGCCGGGGCAAACGGCCGGGCACCACGGTGACGACGTCGAAACGCACGCCTTTCGGGGCGGGCCTGCGGGCCAGGAAAAGCCCGGCGGCGCGCACGATCCGGGCGCGCTGGCGCAAGCCGACCGCGCCGGCGGCCAGATCGTCCTCCGGCCGCGCCTTGACCTCGACGAAGCAGACGACGCCGGCGAGATTTTGCGCCACCAGATCGATCTCGCCGGCATGGGTGCGCACGCGCCGGCCCAGAATGCGGTAGCCCTTGCAGCGCAGGAACAGCGCCGCCAGCAGCTCGCCGTGCCGGCCGCGCTTTTCGGCGTTCTGGCGGAAGTTACGGCGTTGCTTCCCCATCTTGCTTCTTCGCCAAGGCCCGCGCGTATACGTCGCGGCGCGGCGCCGACAGCATCTCGCTCACCAGATCGACGGCGGCGCGCAGCGGCATGAAGGCCAGCGCCCGGTCGAGCGCGGCATCGACGCGTGAAAAATCGGTTTCGGTTTCACTCGGCGGGCCGATCACCAGCGTGATCTCTCCCTTGGGCCGATCTTCACCCGCATAGGCGCACGCCAGTTCGGCGAGGGTGCCGCGGCGGGCTTCCTCGTGCAGCTTGGTCAATTCGCGCGCCACCGCCGCCGGACGGGCGCCGAAAACCGCCGCCATGTCGGCAAGGCTGCCGGCCAGACGTTGCGGCGCTTCGAAGAAGATCAGCGTGCTGCGCAGGCTCTTCAGTTCTTCGAGAACGCCGCGCCGTTCTCCAGCCTTGGGCGGCAGAAAGCCCGCAAAGAAAAACCGGTCGGTCGGCAAACCGGCCAGAGCGAGCGCCGCCAGGGGCGCCGAGGCGCCGGGGATGGCGTGCACCGCGATCCCCTCCGCCAGCGCCTGGCGCACCAGCTTGAAGCCCGGATCGGAGACCAACGGCGTGCCGGCGTCGCTGACCAGGGCGATGCGGGCGCCGTCCCGCAACTGGCGCAGCAGTTTCGGCCGTTCGTGCGGGGCGTTATGGTCGTTATAGGCGACGACCGGTTTGGCGATGGCATAGATGGCCAGAAGTTTGGCGGTGACGCGGGTATCCTCGGCGGCGATCAGATCCGCCCCTTCCAGAACGTCCAGCGCCCGCAACGTCATATCGCGCGCATTGCCGATGGGGGTAGCGGTGACGTAAAGCCCCGGCATCATGTCGCCGGCACCGGATTTACGCCGGGCTTGCGAGTGCTTAGGCTCGCCGCGCGAAGGAGCGTCCCATGCCTGTGTCTGCCGCGTCATCCCGGTCCATCCTCCGGCGCCTTTGTGCCACTGCCGGCGCGCTTTCGATAGCCGCCCTTTGCGCTTGCACGACACCGCCGCCGGCCGCCCCGCCGCCGGCACCGGTCGCAGTCCAGCCGCCCGCTCCGCATCAGCTGGCCGCCAACCAGCCGACTTTCTTCTCGCTGCCCAATCTGGCGGCCGAAAAGACGCCGGTGCGCGTCGGCGTCATCCTGCCTTTCTCGGACAGTTCGGCAGGCGTCCGCGCGCTCGCCAACGCGATGATGAAGGCGGCGGAGATGGCGCTCTACGATTCGGGCAACCATGACATCGTGCTGATGGCGGCCGACGATACGGGATCGGCGCCGGACGCGGCCGGCGCCGCGCAGAAGCTGCTCGACCAGGGCGCGGAGATCATTATCGGACCGCTCTTTTCCGCATCCGTCGCCGCCGTCGCGCCGTTGGCGCGCGACCATGGCGTGCCGGTGCTCGCCTTTTCGACCGATCGCACTGTGGCGGGCGACGGCGTCTATCTGCTCAGCTTTCAGCCGCAAAGCGAAGTGACGCGCGTCGTCGGCTATGCGGTCAGCCAGGGGCACAAGAATTTCAGCGCCCTGATTCCGCAAACGCCTTATGGCGACGTGGTGGAACAGAGCTTCCGCACGGCGGTCGCCACGGCGGGCGCCACGGTGGCCGATGTCGAACGCTTCAATCCGGGCGCCGGCGCGGTGATGGATCAGGCCGAGGCCGTGGCAAAGAGCAATTGCGACGCGATCTTTATTCCGCAAGGCGGCTCGCTGTTGCGCGGCATCGTGCCGACCCTGGCCTATGACGGCATCGACCACACCAAGGTGCAGTATCTGGGCACCGGGCTGTGGGACGATCCCGCCAACACCAGGGAACCGCTGCTCGCCGGCGCCTGGTTCGCCGCGCCACAGCCGAGCGCCGATGCGGATTTCGTCGTCAAATATCAGCAGACCTTCGGCGCCCAACCGCCTGAGCTGGCCTCGCTCGCCTATGACGCGGTGTCGCTGGTGGCGCTGCTGGCGCCGGGCACGCCTTATCACCGCTTCACGCAAGCCGCGTTGACCGATCCCAACGGCTTCGCCGGCGTCGACGGCGTTTTCCGCTTCCGCTCTGACGGCACCGTCGAGCGTGGGCTGGCGGTGCTGGCCGTGCAGCCGGACGGCTTCACGGTGGTCAGCCCGGCGCCGACCACGTTCCAGGCGAGCGGATCCTAGAGCGTCAGTTCTGCGATCACACGATTGAGCAGCAGCATGCCTTGCGGCGTCGCCGAAAGCCGGTCGTGCTCGTGCCGGACGAGACGGGCCTCTACCAAGGCTGCAATACGTTGCGGCGGCGGCGCCAGACCCCAGCGCGCGTAATAGGCGCCGAGATCGAGGCCTTCGTTGAGCCGCATGTTCATCATGAGATGCTCGCGCGCCGCATCGCGCGGTTCGATTTCGCTCATCTCGATGAAGCCGTGGCCGTCGCTCATCACCTTCTCGCGCCAGCGTTCCGGCAAACGCTCGCAAACGGTCGCGAAACGCTTGCCGCCGAGGTCGAGCCGGCCGTGCGCGCCCGCTCCCACGCCCGCATAAGAACCGTAGCGCCAGTAAAGAAGATTGTGCCGCGATTCGCAGCCCGGCCGCGCGTGATTGGAGACTTCGTAAGCCGGAAGGCCCCCCGCCGCCGCGACGTCCTGCGTCGCCTCATAGAAAGCGGCCCCCAGATCGTCCTCCGGAATCCGCAGCGCGCCTTGCCGATGCAGCGCCGCGAAGGGCGTACCAGGCTCGATGGTGAGCTGATAAAGCGAGAGATGTTCCGTGCCGAAAGACAAGGCCTCGGCGAGTTCCTCGCGCCAGGCGGTCACGCTTTGGTTTGGCCGCGCATAGATCAAATCGAACGACACCCGCGGGAAGGTCCGCTGCGCCAGAGCCAGAGCGGCCTTCGCCTCGCCGACATTGTGGAGGCGGCCGAGGAATTTCAGATCGGCGTCGTTCAGCGCCTGGACGCCAAGCGACAGCCGGCCGACGCCGGCCTTGGCATAATCGGCGAAGCGCGCGGCGTCGGCGCTCGCCGGATTGGCCTCCATGGTGATCTCGAGATCGTTGGCGCTGCGCCACAGACGCGCCGCTTCGTCGATCACGCGGCCCACGGCGCGCCCGCTCATCAAAGACGGCGTGCCGCCGCCGAAGAAAATGGTCTGCAGGATCGGCCGGTCGTCGCTCTGCAATTCCGCGACATAAGCGAGTTCGCGCAGGACGGCCTCGAGCCAGCCGTCTTCGTCGATGCTGCTGCGCACATGGGAATTGAAGTCGCAATAAGGGCACTTCGCCGTGCAGAACGGCCAATGCACATAAAGGCCGAAGCCGCTCATGAGGCGAAGACGGCGCGCGCGAATTTCTCGAAGGCGCGGGCGCGATGGCTGATGGCATGTTTCTGCACGGGCTCGATTTCGCCGAAGGTCTCGGTCATGCCGTCGGCGACGAAGATCGGATCGTAGCCGAAGCCCTTGCCGCCGCGCGGCGGAAAGACCAACTGGCCGTGCACCTCGCCTTCGAAGATATCCACCTCACCCGACGGCGTCGCAAGGGCCAAAGCGCAGACGAATTTCGCAGATCGATCGGCCGCGCCTTTCTCCCGCAATTCGCGCTCGACGCGCGCCATGGCGACGGAGAAATCTTTTTTCGGGCCGGCCCAGCGTGCCGAATAGATGCCCGGCGCGCCGCCGAGCGCGGCGACGCTCAAACCGGAATCGTCGGCCAGCGCCGCGAGCCCGCTGGCCTTCGCCGCCGCGCGCGCTTTCAACGCGGCGTTCTCCGCGAAGGTTGCGCCGGTTTCTTCCGGTTCTACAAGACCGCGTTCCGCAGCGCCGCGTACGCCGATGCCGTGGGCCGCCAAGAGTTCGGCGATCTCGCGTACTTTGCCGGGATTGTGGCTGGCGATCAGCAACATGGAACCGCGCGCGAGTGTCATGCGCCGAGCGCCGCCCTTTGCAGGGCCACGAGCTCGCCGATGCCCTTGCGCGCGAATTTCAGCATTTGCGCGAATTGTTCGTCGCTGAAAGGCGCACCCTCCGCCGTGCCCTGGAGCTCGACCAAACCGCCGCCGCCGGTGAGCACGAAATTGGCGTCGGTCTCGGCGGTCGAATCCTCCGCATAGTCGAGATCGAGCACGGCCTCCCCCTTGACGATGCCGCAGGACACCGCCGCGACGTGATCCTTGATGACCGGCTTGGTGACCATGCCGGTCTTCTTCATGAAGGCGACGCAGCCCGACAGCGCCACGAAACCGCCGGTGATGGAAGCCGTCCGCGTCCCGCCATCCGCTTGCAGCACGTCGCAATCGATCACGATCTGGCGCTCGCCCAGCGCCGTCAGATCGACGACGGCACGCAGGGAGCGGCCGATCAGGCGCTGGATTTCCTGGGTGCGTCCGGATTGCTTGCCGACAGCGGCTTCCCGGCGCATCCGCTCATGGGTGGAGCGCGGCAACATGCCGTATTCGGCCGTCACCCAGCCCTTCCCCGAACCGCGCAGGAAAGAGGGCGCCGTCTCCTCCAAGCTGGCGGTCGCCAGCACATGGGTGTCGCCGAATTTGACCAAACAGGAGCCTTCGGCGTGCTTGGCGACCCCGGGTTCCAGACTCACACTGCGCAATTGGTCGGCTGCGCGCGATAGATTGCGCATAGGGTATCCCTTGAAGTTTGTGGCATCCGCCGTTACCTAGCGGCTCCGGTCGGCTTTGTCCAAAGCAAGCTCGACCGTCTTGGGAATATTATAACCGGTACAAAGGCTTGGTATGACCCCGTCCAGGACCGGCGCCGGCATTCTGGAAGACCGGCAGCGCGAGATTTTCCGCCATCTGGTGGAAGCCTTCCTCACGTCCGGCGAGCCGGTCGGTTCGCGCACCTTGTCCCAGCTTCTGCCCATGGCCCTGTCCCCGGCCTCGATCCGCAACGTCATGGCGGATCTGGAGACCATGGGGCTGCTCTATGCGCCCCATACCAGCGCCGGGCGGGTGCCGACGGAAAAGGGCCTCAGGCTGTTCGTCGACGGGTTGCTGCAGATCGGCGAACTCGACCCGGCCGAACGCGCCGGCATCGAGGCGCGCATGAGCGGCAGCGGCCGTGGCGTAGAAGAAGTGTTGACCCAGGCCACGACGCTGCTGTCCGGCCTGTCGCGCTGCGCCGGACTGGTGGTGGCCGCCAAGCAGGATTCGGTGCTGAAGCATGTGGAGTTCGTGAGCGTCGCCCCCGGCAAGACGCTGGTGGTGATCGTCGCGGATGACGGCCAGGTGGAGAATCGGCTGATCGACACGCTGGTCGGCTTGCCGGCTTCGGCGCTGTCGGAAGCCTCGAACTATCTGAACATGCGGCTGCGCGGCCGAACGCTGGATGTCGCGCGCACGGAAATCCTGGGCGAACTCGAAAGCGAACGCGCCGAACTCGACGCACTGACCGCCAAGATCGTGGCGGAAGGCCTGGCGACGCTGGCCACCCACGGCAACAGCGAGGAGAAGGTGCTGATCGTGCGCGGCGCCTCGCATCTTCTGGAGACGATGGAAGCGCAGAGCGACCTGGAGCGCGTCCGCACCCTGTTCGACGAGATCGAGCGCAAGAACGATCTGATCCGCCTACTCGAACTGGCGAAGGAAGGCGACGGCGTGCGCATTTTCATCGGCTCGGAGAACAGACTATTCAGTCTTTCCGGGTCTTCGATCGTCGCCGCGCCTTACGCCAACGCGCAGGGCAAGATCATCGGCGTCATCGGCGTTCTGGGACCGACGCGGCTCAATTACGGGCGCATC
>JAGWVX010000272.1 GCA_018970685.1 Alphaproteobacteria bacterium
CAGCAACAGCAGCCCGGCAAGCGGCCAGGCGTTGCGCAGCTTCCCAAGCCGTGCCCATTCATGGCCAAGCCCGGCCATTGCCACGCCAATCAATAGCGCCCAGGCCAGCCCGCCGCGCCCAGTGCCCGTCTCCACACGCAAATTCTTGACCAAAATCCGGTCATGACCGCGGACGATCTCATCGTCCACCAGCGCGACGATGTCCTCGTCGAACACATGCTTTTTGTGGTCGGCAAGAACCTTAAAGCGCTTGAAGGCATCCTCGAAGGCCTCGTCGGCCAGGGCGTAACCTAAGCCGGCCAGCTTGTCCCGAAAGGCGTGGCGACCCGAGAGTTTGCCCAGCACCAGCGACGTTTCCTTCACGCCAACTTCTTCGGGGCGCATGATCTCGTAGGTTTCGACGTTCTTCAGCATGCCGTCCTGGTGGATGCCCGATTCATGACTGAAGGCGTTCTTGCCGACGATCGCCTTGTTGTATTGCACCGGGAAGCCGGTGACATTCGATACCAGTTTGGAGGCCCGCGCCAGCATGGTGGTATTGATGCCGGTCTCCAAAGGCATGCGGTCCTTGCGCACCTTCATCGCCATCACGACTTCTTCCAGCGCGGCATTGCCGGCGCGCTCGCCAATGCCGTTGATGGTGCACTCGATCTGACGCGCGCCAGCCAGCACGCCCGACAGCGAATTGGCGACCGCCAGTCCCAGGTCGTTGTGGCAATGCGTGGCGATCACCGCTTTGTCGATATTCGGCACGCGGTTCTTCAGCATCTGGATCAATTCGAAGAATTCCTGCGGTGTTGCGTAGCCAACCGTATCGGGGATGTTGATCGTCGTCGCGCCGGAACGGATCGCCAGTTCCACACAGCGGCACAGAAAATCGTGTTCCGTGCGGGTGGCATCCTCCGCGCTCCACTGCACATCGTCGACGAGACTGCGCGCCCGCGTCACCGAGGCACCCACGGCGTCGAGCACCGCGTTCGGGCCCATCTGCAGCTTATGCTTCATATGGACCGGGCTGGTTGAAATAAACGTGTGAATACGCGACTTTTTTGCTGGCCTCACAGCTTCGCCGGCGCGGTCTATATCCTTGAATCCGGCCCGCGCCAGACCGCAGACCGTCGCATTCTTCACCCGTTTTGATATCTCCGACACGGCTTCAAAGTCGCCAGGAGAAGAAATCGGAAAGCCCGCTTCGATGACGTCGACGCCCATCACGTCGAGGAATTCCGCGACTTCGATTTTCTCCTCGAGCGTCATCGCGGCGCCGGGCGATTGCTCGCCGTCGCGCAGTGTCGTGTCGAAAATCCTTACTCGTTCTGATTTCACTGTTTTCGTGCTCATGGCCACACGTTCCTTCCGTTTGCCGCATCCAGCGGCCTCAATCTCTCCTTTTGCGTTCGAGCCCCTAAATACCCGGCGCGAGCGCGCCTGTCGGCATCTAGGGGCAGCTAAGGAGGAGAAGCCCTGCTTGCAGCAAACCGAGGGAAGGACGGGGCGTGTGCGCGGGGCGCGCGCAGCCGCAAGCGGAAAAGCCGCTTGCCACATCGTGCTGCATTGCGCCATGCGTCATCGCCGGATCGCCGTTCCGCCCGCCGAGTTTTCAGCTCGCTAAACTCTACCGAATCGCCGTTAAATGCCCGTAAAGGCATTATTTTCCGATCAGTGCACGGCGTTTTACGCTGTTTTTGCCGCGGCGTGCACTAGCATGCGAGGCCTTTCCAATTGTCGGCAGGAGCGCCGCCGAAATGATCGAATTCGACAATGTTTCAAAACGTTATGGACCCGACGGCAATCCGGTCCTGCATCAACTGTCGCTGAAGATAGCGCGCTGCGAATTGATGGTGCTGATCGGCGAGTCCGGCTGCGGAAAGACAACCACTCTGAATATGATCAACCGGCTAAGCGAGCCGAGCGCCGGCACGGTTCGCGTGGATGGGCAAGACACGCAGCTGGCCGACCCTGTCACCCTTCGCCGCCACATCGGTTATGTCTTTCAAGGAATTGGACTTTTCCCGCATATGACGGTCGCCGAGAACATTGCAATCACCCCGCGCCTGCTCGGCTGGACGCCGCAAGAAAGAGCCGGGCGCATCGAGGAGTTGCTCTCTCTGGTGCGCCTGGACGCAGCGCGTCATCGGAACCGGTTCCCCGCGGAGTTGTCCGGCGGCCAGCGCCAACGCGTCGGGCTAGCTCGCGCGCTCGCCGCACGGCCGAAAATCATGCTGATGGACGAGCCCTTCGGTGCGCTCGACCCTGTCACGCGCGACGACCTGTCGGACGATTACCGAAACATCCATGACGAGCTCGGCTTGACCACGGTACTGGTCACGCATGACATGACGGAAGCATTCCTGATGGCGGACCGCGTTGCGGTCATGCGCGGCGGCGAGATCGTACAGGTGGGTTCGCCTAGCGACCTGATCGACGCTCCAGCCGACGATCTTGTGAAAGCGATGATCGAGAGCCCACGGCGGCGGGCCCGAAAGCTGGCTGCCGCCCTGGCAGGTACCCGGCCATGAACAGCGGATCGCTCTGGCAACAGGCGTTCGCGCGCCTCCCAGATTACCTAAGCCAGCATGTTCTGCTTAGCGTCACCGCCCTTGGACTGGGCTTGGCGATCAGCCTTCCTCTTGCCCTGCTGTCGGTACGGTCCCGTCTGCTGCGCGGACCGATGCTCGCCTTCGCCAGCGTCGTACAGACGATCCCGGGCCTAGCCTTGCTGGCGCTGTTCTATCCATTGCTGCTGGCGTTATCCGCGTTCACCAAGTCGGCCGTCGGTTTTTCCGTCCCCGCGCTCGGCTTCCTGCCCGCCTTAATGGCGCTGACTATGTACTCGATGCTGCCGGTGCTGCGGAACACCATTACGGGTCTGGCCGGCATCGATCCAACGGTCATGATGGCGGCGCGCGGCGTCGGCATGACGCAATGGCAGTCGTTATGGATTGTCGAACTACCGCTGGCCACGCCGATCATCATCGCCGGCATCCGCACCGCGGCTGTCTGGGTGATCGGCACGGCTACGCTGTCAACGCCCGTCGGACAAACCAGCCTGGGGAACTACATCTTCACCGGCCTGCAGACCGAGAACTGGGTTTTCGTATTCTTCGGCTGCGTTGCCGCCGCCACGTTGGCGCTGGTTATCGACCGGCTGCTGGCGCTGGTTCAGGACGGGCTAGTCAGTCGCTCGCATTGGCGGCTGCGATTAGCTTTCACAGGCCTGGCGGCAGTGATTGCGGCCAGCTTATTCCCGATGTTCGCCCTCACAGATAATACAGTGGTGGTCGGCACCAAAAGCTTCGGCGAGCAATATATCCTAGGCGCCCTGATCCAGGACCGCCTTCGAGATACCGGCATTGCCTCGACGCGTCGAGACGGCCTGGGTTCCTCCGTCATCTTCGAAGCCCTTTCGGCCAACGACGTCGACGTTTATGTCGACTATTCGGGAACGATATGGACCAACGAGATGCATCGCACTGATATCCCCGGGCGTAAGGCCGTGCTCGATCAGACGGCGGCCTGGCTGATGCGCACCCACGGCATCCGCATGGCCGGCGCGCTGGGCTTCGAGAATGCCTATGCCCTGGCGATGCGCGCCGACAAGGCCAAGGCCCTTCGCGTCAACTCCATCGCGGACCTCGCGGCCTATGCGCCGCAGATGAAAATCGGCGGCGATTTCGAGATCTTCGGCCGGCCGGAATGGCATGCCCTGATCAAAGCCTATGGCCTTAAATTCCGCGTGCAGCGGCAGTACCAAGCCAATTTCATGTACCGCGCCCTGATGAGCGGCGATGTCGACGTCATCACCGCCTTTTCGAGCGACGGCCGGATTGCTCAATACGGGCTCAAACTGCTGACGGACCCCAAGGGCGCCCTGCCGCCCTACGACGCGATCCTGCTGGTGTCGCCACGCTATGCGCACGACACAAGCTTTCTATCGGCGCTCAGGCCGCTGGTCGGGGCGCTAAACCTGAAGACCATGCAGCAGGCCAATCTGTTGGTGGACCGCTCAATCGACAAGCAATCGCCCTTCCAGGTCGGGCTTATGCTGTCGAACACCATCGGACGCTGACCCTCCAGCGGCGAAAAAGACGTCGGCGAAGCGCTTTTCGCTTTGCCATCGGCGGCGAGGCGTGGTTGTGTGCGCCAGAACCGCGCTCTCGCGCGGATCGCCCGCACATACCAGTCCAACTGCTTCGAGGCATGCCGGATATGAAGATCCTGCCGCCCGTCTCGATCGAGGCTCGT
>JAGWVX010000273.1 GCA_018970685.1 Alphaproteobacteria bacterium
AGATGGTGCAGTGGGATGAGCGCGTGATCATCCTGGAAGACACGCGCGAGCTGCAATGCATGGTCCCCGATTGTGTGGCGCTGCGCACGAAACCAGGCGTGGTGAACCTCACGCAATTGGTCCGCTCGACACTTCGCCTGCGCCCGGACCGCATCATCGTGGGTGAAGTACGCGGCCCGGAAGCGCTCGACATGTTGAAAGCCTGGAACACGGGCCATCCGGGCGGCATCGCAACCGTGCATGCCAATTCGGCGCGGGCCGCGCTTTATCGTCTGGAACAACTGATCCAGGAGGCCGTGGTGACGGTGCCACGCTGGCTGATCGCGGACGCCATCGATCTTGTCGTGTTCATCGCCGGCCGCGGACTTGCGCGCCGCGTCGAGACCGTCGCGGAACTGAACGGTCTCGATTGCAATGGCGACTACGTCCTCACCGACCTTGTCCCCCAACGTCTTCACGCCGTCTGACCGGAGAACGCTATGACACGCACGATCGTTGCTCGTTTCAACAAGTGCCTTCTTGCCACGGCGGCCATGCTGTCGCTCACGGCCGTCCCCGCCTTCGCCGCCGGCACGAACATGCCATGGGAGCAACCCCTGCAGCAGATCCTGGATTCCGTGCAGGGACCGGTCGCCAAGATCATTGCCGTGTTGATCATCATCATCACCGGCTTGACGCTTGCCTTTGGTGAGACCTCGGGCGGTTTCCGGCGGTTGATCCAGATCGTGTTCGGCATCTCGATCGCCTTCGCCGCCTCCAGCTTCTTCCTGTCGTTCTTCTCCTTCGGTGGCGGAGCTCTCGTCTGATGCGTGGGAAAATCGAAGGTTTTGAAGTACCGCTGCACCGCGCGCTCACCGAGCCAATCCTCTTGGCAGGCGCGCCACGCAGCATTGCCATCGTCAACGGCACGATCGCGGCCGCCATGGGCTTGGGCCTTCAGATGTGGCTTGCCGGAATCCTGCTGTGGGTCGTCGGCCATTCGCTGGCGGTGTTTGCCGCCAAGAGGGATCCGGATTTCGCGCCGGTGCTGGCGCGCCATCTTCGGCAGAAAGCATACCTTGCATGTTGAATCTCGCCGAATACCGTCCCCATCCCGACCGCTTGGCCGATCATCTGCCCTGGGCATTGCTGGTGGCGCCCGGCATCGTGCTCAACAAGGATGGGTCGTTTCAGAAGAGCTTCCGCGTCCGGGGTCCGGATCTCGAAAGCGCCACGGAGGCCGAACTCGTGTCGGCCTCAGCCCGGCTCAACAACGTGCTGCGCCGGTTCGGGTCCGGTTGGGCGCTGTTCTTCGAGGCCGAGCGCTTCGAAGCGCCGGATTACCCGGAATCGATGTTCCCGGAAGCGGCGTCCTGGCTGGTGGACGAGGAACGCCGGCAGGCATTCCTAGGGGAGGGAGCTTCGCGTCCCATATCCCGCCGGCGCGAACACTACGAGAACCGCTACACGCTCACACTTATATATATGCCGACGCCCGATGTGGCTTCCGGTGCGGAACGGGCGTTCCTGGAGCAGGAAGGCCAGAAGCAGCGCGATTGGCGCCAGGAACTGCAATCCTTCGAAGCCGAGTGCCTGCGGGCCTACGACCTGTTGTGCGGGATCATGCCCGAGGTCGCCCCGCTCGACGACTCCGGCACGTTGACCTATCTGCACGGCACGATCTCCGGAAAACGCCAGACCGTCGCCGCGCACGAAGAACCGATCTATCTCGACGCCATCCTGCCCGACGAGCCCCTGAGCGGTGGCATCGCGCCGATGTTGGGCGACCGCCATCTGCGCGCGCTGACCGTGCTGGGATTTCCCAACACCACGCGGCCCGGAATCCTCGACGGCCTCAATCATCTCGATTTTCCGTGTCGCTGGACGACACGCTTCATCGCGCTCGACAAGACCGAAGCCACCAAACAGCTCACGAAGCTTCGCCGGCAGTGGTTCAATAAGCGCAAATCCATTGTCGCGCTAATGCGCGAGGTTCTGACCAACGAGCCGGTCCCGCTTCTCGATTCCGATGCCGACAACAAGGTGGTCGACGCCGATCTGGCGCTGCAGGCGCTTGGCGGCGATCATGTCGGCTTCGGATACCTGACCACCACCGTCGTCGTGTTCGACGAAGATCGCGGCCGCGCCGACGACAAGCTGCGGGCGATCGAGCGCGTCATCCATGGCGCGGGCTTCACCACCATACGCGAAAGCATCAACGCGACCGAAGCCTGGCTCGGGTCATTACCGGGTCACGTCTACGCCAATGTCCGCCAGCCCTTGGTGCATACGCTCAATCTCTCGCACCTTGTACCGTTCTCGTCGGTATGGGCGGGACCGGAGCGCGACGACCATCTCGCTGGCCCGCCGCTGTTCCTGGCCGAGACCTCTGGCTCGACGCCGTTCCGGTTTGCGCTGCATGTGGGCGACGTGGGACACATGCTGATCGTGGGTCCGACCGGCGCCGGCAAATCCGTGTTGCTGGCGCTCATGGCGCTACAGTTCCGGCGGTATCCTGGTTCCCAGATCACCATCTTCGACAAGGGCAACTCCGCGCGAGCTGCCGTCCTCGCCATGGGTGGCGCTCACCATGCACTGGCGGCCGACGGCTTGTTGGCGTTCCAACCGCTGGCGCGCATCGACGATCCGGCGGAGCGCAGTTGGGCCTCCGAGTGGCTGGCCGGCCTTCTTGCGCACGAGAAGGTGCAGGTCACTCCCGAACTTAAGGAAACGCTGTGGTCTGCGCTAGGCAATCTGGCCTCGGCACCGAAGGCTGAGCGCACTATGACCGGCTTGAGCGTTCTCTTGCAGTCAAACGCGCTCAAATCCGCCCTTCAGCCGTACACGTTGGAGGGACCGTTCGGCCGTCTGCTCGATGCCGATAGCGAGGGCCTCGCCTTACGCGATGTGCAATGCTTCGAGACCGAGGCGCTGATGCAGGGCGCGCAGCACGGCGCCGTCATGCCGGTTCTGACCTACCTTTTCCACAAGCTCGAGGAACGCTTCGACGGCAGACCGTCGCTTCTCATCCTTGACGAAGCCTGGGTTTTTCTCGACGACCCGCTGTTCGCTGCCCGCATCCGCGAATGGCTCAAGACCTTGCGCAAGAAGAACGTCAGCGTGGTGTTCGCCACCCAGTCGCTGGCGGACATCGCCGACAGCACGATCGCGCCTGCCATCATCGAGTCCTGCCCGCAGCGGGTTTTTCTGGCGAACGATCGCGCGGTCGAGCCGCAGGCCAAGGAAGCCTACGAACGCTTCGGGCTGAATGAACGCCAGATCGAGCTCATCGCCCGCGCCACACCCAAGCGCCACTATTACCTGCAATCCCGCCGCGGCAACCGTCTGTTCGAGCTTGGGATCGGTCCCATCGCACTTGCCTTTTGCGGTGCGTCCGATCCCGCGAGCCAGGCGCTTATGGATTGTATGTTGGACGAGTTCGGACCGACCGAATTCACGGCGGAATTCCTGCGTGCCCAAGGCCTCGAATGGGCGGCGCAGCTGCTCGACGCGTTTCCAATGCCCACAAAGGAGCCAATTCCATGAAATGTCCCGCCATCGCCGTTTTTGCCGTTGCCGCCGTCCTGGGGGTCGCGACGCCGGGCGAAGCCCAGTTCTTCGGCAGCTCGATCGTCTTCGATCCCACGAACTACGCCCAGAACGTGCTGACCGCCGCGCGCGAGCTGCAGCAGGTCAACAACGAAATCGAAGAACTCCAGAACGAAGCCGTCATGTTGCAGAACATGGGCAAGAACCTGGCGTCGCTTCCCACGTCCCAACTCAGTCCTATGATCTCGGCTTTGACCCAGATCTCCTCCCTGATGAATCAGGGAAGCGGCATTGCCTTCAACGTCGCGTCGACGAACGCCGCTTGGAACAACACCTTTCCCGCCAGCTATGCGGTGGGAACGCCGACCGCGACGATAGCAGCCAATGCGTCGTCACGCTGGCAACAGGCCATGGCAGGGTTTCAGCAAGCGCTACAAATCCAGTCCCAGATCGTCCAAAGCGTCCAGTCGGATGCGGCGACGCTTTCCAACCTCGTCGGTGCCTCGCAGGGCGCGGTCGGCAATCTTGAGGTGAGTCAGGCCACCAACCAGCTCTTGGCGCTTTCCACAAAACAGCAGCTTCAGATCCAGGACCTGATGGCCGCGCAGTACCGCGCATCGGCGCTGGAAAGCGCCCGCAATGCCGAGGAGGAAGCAGCCGCGCAATCCGAGTTCACCACCTTCATCGGCAACGGCCAGGCCTACACACCGCAATAG
>JAGWVX010000274.1 GCA_018970685.1 Alphaproteobacteria bacterium
CCGCGGTGGACGCCGCGAAAGCAAGCGGCTCGGTCGGCGAACAAGGAGACGGCTTCCTCGGCTTCGTTCGAGGCTCGGCGGATTCCGCGACCACCGCGGCCGTCGAAGCGATCAACGCCGGACGAAAACAAGTATACGCAAGCACCGCCGCGAAAACCGGTGTCAGCCCCGAAGCGGCCGGCGAAGCCACCGCGAAGGTGTTGTTCGCCAAGATGCCCGCGGGCCAGTACTACAAACCGCTCGGCGGCAGCTGGATAAAGAAGTAGAGTGTCGTGGCGGCGCGCCGCGCTAGGGAGGACGCCGTGAAAGGAATTGCTGCAGCCGCCGCGCTGCTGCTGATCGCGACGCCGGTCGCCGCGCAGACGATCCGGCCGGCCGATGCCGGGGCGCATACCGGACAGACCGTCACGGTCGAGGGCGTCGTCAGCGAAGTCCACACCGCCGCAAGCTCCGGCACCACCTTCATCGATCTGGGCGGCCGTTATCCCAACAACGCCTTCACGGCGGTGATCTTCCCGGACAGCGCCCGCGCTTTTCCCAATGTCGGCATGCTGAACAGCAAGACCGTCGACGTCACCGGCCCGATCCGCCTCTATGAAGGCAAGCCGGAGATCATCCTGAAAGCCGCCGGCCAGCTCAAAAGCAGATAACACCTTGTTCCGGCGGGCGGCCATGGCAGCCTTACGGGCTGCCGTTAGGGAATTGTGACAAAAATAATCACATCATTGACGTAGGGTTGTTGCGTAAAGCGCTGCGCTGCGGCAATATGGCACTTGCATGCGACGGCCTGTCGCTGTTCTAGAAGAGACTGAATATTAAAGGCTTTCTAGAGTGGGCCAGCGGGTCGGCAGTGCGGGGATTCGGCCGGGAAATTTCGATGAAAGCGCCAAGTATTTGGCGCCGATTGCGAAAATAAATCCGAGTACAGCAGTACCGGACAGAATAATAAAACAAAAAACGGCAATAAAAGAAAAATCCAGGGAATACGTCTGAGGATAGGGCCAGGGAATAATATTCACCTGGAGTGTGCGTATTCGTGCGTGTTGAAAACGGAAAAGCTTCTCAAGTTCCGGCGACGTTGGCGAATATTTGGCGCCGCAGGTGCGGACCGGCCACGGTTTCGCTGCGCTGCACTATGAAGGCGTTTTTTCAGGCGGGTATTTTGGCAACAGCGGCGCTGTCGCTGAGCGGCTGCCAGATGGCCCTCATGGACCCTCAAGGGCCCATCGGCGCCGAAGAAAAATCGATCATCCTGCTGGCCACCGGCCTGATGCTCGTCGTGGTGCTGCCGGTGATCGCGATGACCATCGCCTTCGCCTGGCGTTACCGCGCCTCGAACCAAGCCGCCGTCTACGCGCCGGAATGGCACCATTCGAACCTCATCGAAGCGGTGGTGTGGGCGGTGCCGTGCCTGATCATCGTGGCGCTGGGCATCGTCACCTGGACCTCGACCCATCAGCTCGATCCGCGCGCGCCGCTGGCTTCGGATTTGAAGCCCGTCGAAGTCGAAGTGGTGTCGCTCGACTGGAAATGGCTGTTCATCTATCCGGACTACCACGTCGCCAGCGTCAACCAATTGGCGCTGCCGGTCGGCCGCCCCGTCCATTTCCGGCTGACCTCGGCGACCGTGATGGATTCCTTCTTCATCCCGCAGCTGGGCAGCCAGATCTACACCATGACCGGCATGGAAACGCAGCTCAGCCTGCTCGCCGATCATCCGGGCGTCTATGACGGGATTTCGTCGAACTACAGCGGCAAGGGCTTCGCCGCCATGAACTTCAAGGCGCTGGCGCTGAACGGTTCCGGCTTCGATGCCTGGATCGCGCGGGCGCGGGCGGCGAAAACCAAGCTGGATGCCGCCTCCTACAAGAAGCTCGCCGCGCCGGGTGTCGGCAACGGCGCGGTCTATTACGGCGCGGTCGCCCCCACGCTGTATCACGACATCCTCAACAAATGCCTCGGCGGCGCGACGTGCACGGACGATGCGGTGACGCTCGCCATGGCCAAGGCGATGGCGCCCGGCAAGGCGATCTGCACGCATCCCGAAGTTCAATCCTCCCTCCCCAAGCACAAGAGTTGAGCGGTCATGCCTCCGGTTTCGCAAAGCTTCCTGTTCGGCAAACTCACGCTTGATGCCGTCCCCTACCACGAGCCGATCATCATGACGGCCGTGGCCGGCATGGTGCTGGCCGCCGCGACCGTCGTCGGCCTCATCACCTATTTCGGCCGCTGGAAGTGGCTGTGGGAAGAGTGGCTGACCTCGGTCGATCACAAACGGATCGGCGTGATGTACATCATCCTCGCCATGGTGATGCTGCTGCGCGGCTTCGCCGACGCGCTGATGATGCGCACGCAGCAGGCAATGGCCTCGGACGGCGGCGCCGGCTATCTGCCGCCGCAGCATTTCGACCAGATCTTCACCGCCCACGGCGTCATCATGATCTTCTTCATGGCGATGCCCTTGGTGGTCGGGCTGATGAACATCGTCATGCCGCTGCAGATCGGCGCGCGCGACGTGGCCTTTCCCTACCTCAACTCGGTGAGCTTTTGGCTGACGACGGCCGGCGCGGTGCTGGTCAACATCTCGCTCGGCGTCGGCGAATTCGCCCATACCGGCTGGCTCGCCTATCCGCCGCTGTCCGAGCCGACCTATTCCGCCGGCGTCGGCGTCGACTATTACCTGTGGAGCCTGCAGATCGCCGGCGTGGGCACGCTGCTGTCGGGCGTCAACCTGATCACCACCATCCTGACCATGCGCGCCCCGGGCATGACGATGATGCGCATGCCGGTGTTCACCTGGACCACGCTGTGCTCCAACATGCTGATCGTGGCGGCGTTCCCGATCCTGACGGTGACGTTCGCCATGCTGAGCCTCGACCGCTATCTCGGCATGCACTTCTTCACCAATGCCGCCGGCGGCAACCCGATGATGTACGTCAACCTCATCTGGGCCTGGGGCCATCCCGAAGTCTACATCCTCATCCTGCCCGCCTTCGGCATCTATTCCGAGGTCATCGCCACCTTCTCCACCAAGCGGCTGTTCGGCTACACCTCGATGGTCTACGCCACGATCTGCATCACGGTGCTGTCCTTCGTGGTGTGGCTGCACCACTTCTTCACCATGGGCTCCGGCGCCGACGTGAACGCCTTTTTCGGCATCACGACCATGATCATTTCGATTCCCACCGGCGTGAAGATCTTCAACTGGTTGTTCACCATGTACCGCGGGCGCGTCCGCCTCGAAGTGCCGGTGCTGTGGACGCTGGGCTTCATCATCACCTTCGTGATCGGCGGCATGACCGGCGTGCTGATGGCGGTGCCGCCGGCCGACTTCGTGCTGCACAACTCGCTGTTCCTGGTCGCCCATTTCCACAACGCCATCATCGGCGGCGTGGTGTTCGGCTGCATGGCGGGCATCAACTACTGGTTCCCGAAGGCTTTCGGCTTCAAGCTCGACGCGCGGCTCGGCCGGATTTCCTTCTGGTTCTGGCTGGTGGGCTTCTACGTCGCCTTCATGCCGCTTTACGTGCTGGGCCTGATGGGCATGACGCGCCGGCTCGATTACGTCGACAACCCGGTGTGGCACGTCTATCTGGTGATCGCGATGATCGGCGCGGTGCTGATCCTGTTCGGCGTCGTCGCCCAGATCGCGCAGATCGCCGTCAGCTTCGCCAACCGCGAGAAGCTGCGCGATGTCACCGGCGATCCCTGGAACGGGCGCACGCTGGAATGGGCCGTGGCCTCGCCGCCGCCGTTCTACAATTTCGCGCGCATTCCCCATGTCCGCGGCATCGACGCCTTCTGGGAGATGAAGCAGGCCGGCGAGGCCAGGGCGCTGCACGCCGAGTACGGCCGCATCCACATGCCGTGCAACACCGGCACCGGCGTCTTTCTCGGCGGGCTCAGCGTGGTGCTCGGCTTCGCGCTGGTCTGGCACATCTGGTGGCTCGCCGGTCTCGGCTTCGTCGCCATGCTGGCGATCGCCATCCTGCACACCTTCGACGAGCACCGCGATTACTACGTCTCGTCCCGCGAAGTGGCGCGCATCGAGGCCCAGTACTTCCAGCAGCTAAGCCCGGAGAGTTGACATGAACATCCAGACCCCGCCGCTCACTTCGCAGCTTCTCTACGAAAGCACCGACGGCAGCGCCTTCGTGCACGACGTCGTGCACGGTACGGATTCGAAGACGCCGCTGGGCTTCTGGATCTACCTGATGAGCGACTGCATTCTGTTCGCCTCGAT
>JAGWVX010000275.1 GCA_018970685.1 Alphaproteobacteria bacterium
ATCCTGGCCGTCAGCCGCATTCCGCTCGACGCCATTCCCGATCTGTCGGACACCCAGGTCATCGTCTACACGCAATATCCCGGACAGGCGCCGCAGGTGGTGGAGGACCAGGTGACCTTTCCGCTGACCTCGGCCCTGCTCAGCGTGCCGAAGGCCAAGACGGTGCGCGGCGTGTCGTTTTTCGGCGTCTCCTTCATCTATGTGATCTTCGACGAGGGAACCGACATCTATTGGGCGCGCTCGCGGGTGCTCGAATATCTGAACACGGCCGCCCAGCAGCTGCCGCCCGGCGTGACGCCGACACTCGGCCCCGACGCCACCGGGGTGGGCTGGGTCTACGAATATGCGCTCACCGGCAAGACGCAGAACCTGCAGCAGTTGCGCTCGCTGCAGGACTGGCATCTGCGCTATGGGCTGGCGAAGACGGAGGGCGTGTCGGAAGTCGCCGGCGTCGGCGGTTTCGTCAAGCAATATGCCGTGGTGGTCGATCCCGACCGCATGCGCGCCTATGGCATTACGCTGGGGCAAATCCGCGGCGCCGTGGAAAACGCCAACCAGGACGTCGGCGGGCGCACCATCGAACTGTCCGAAACCGAATTCATGATCCGCGGCCGCGGTTACATCAAATCGCCGCACGATCTCGACCGGGTGATGCTGACCGCCAAGGACGGCACGCCGGTCCTGCTGCGCGACATCGCCCATGTGGAGATCGTGCCGGACGAGCGGCGCGGGCTCACCGAATTGAACGGGCAGGGCGAAGTGGCGTCCGGCATCGTGGTGCAGCGCTTCGGCGCCAATGCGCTCGACGTCATCCGCGCGGTGAAGGCCCGGATCAAGGAACTCGCCGCCAGCCTGCCGGCCGGCGTGAAAATTCTGCCGGTTTATGACCGGTCGAAACTGATCGAACGCGCCATCGGCACGCTGAAAAGCACGCTGCTTGAAGAAAGCATCATCGTGGCGCTGGTCTGCTTTCTCTTCCTGATGCATGCGCGCAGCGCCCTGGTCGCCATCGTCACGCTGCCGGTCGGCATCCTGATCGCCTTCATCGCCATGGACGCTTTGGGCATCGGTTCCAACATCATGAGCCTGGGCGGCATCGCCATCGCCGTCGGGGCGATGGTGGACGCGGCCATCGTGATGATCGAGAACGCCCACAAGCGACTCGAACGCGCGGAGCCGGATGAGCCGCGCCTGAATGTGCTGATCGCGGCGGCGGTGGAAGTGGGTCCGGCACTATTCTTCAGCCTGCTGGTCATCACCGTGTCGTTCATCCCGATCTTCGCGCTGCAGGAACAGGAAGGCCGGCTGTTCCATCCGCTGGCCTTCACCAAGAGCTTCGCGATGGGAGCTGCGGCGCTGCTGTCCGTGACGCTGGTGCCGGCGCTGATGGCGCTGTTCGTGCGCGGCAGGATCGCGTCCGAGGCCAAGAATCCCGTCAATCGCTTCCTCATCCGGGTTTACCGCCCGGTGATCGCGACGGTGCTGCAACGGCCCTGGGCGACGCTCGGCATCGCGGCGGCGGTGCTGGCGGTCAGCCTTTATCCCGCGAGCCATATCGGCAGCGAGTTCATGCCCACGCTCAACGAGGGCACACTGCTCTATATGCCGACGACCTTGCCGGGATTGTCGATCACCAAGGCGGCGCAAATTCTGCAGACCCAGGACCGCATCATCAAATCCTTCCCCGAGGTGGAATCCGTCTGGGGAAAGGCGGGGCGGGCCGACACCGCCACCGATCCGGCGCCGCTGGAAATGTTCGAGACGGTCATAAATCTGAAGCCGCAAGAGCGGTGGCCGTCGGGCATGACCATCGACAAGCTGATCGCGGCGCTCGACAAGGCGCTGCAATTCCCCGGCATCTCGAACGCCTGGACCATGCCGATCAAGGCGCGCACCGACATGCTGTCGACGGGCATCCGCACGCCGGTGGGCGTCAAGGTCTACGGTCAGGACTTGGGAGAAATCGAGAAGCTTTCGCGCGAGGTGGAAGCGGCCGTGCGCACCGTGCCGGGCACCACGTCGGCTTATGCCGAACGCGTGAACGGCGGCTATTACCTCAACATCGTGCCCGACCGCGGACAGATCGCCCGCTACGGGCTGTCGATGGCCGATGTACTATCCACCATTTCGGATGCTATCGGCGCCAAGACGATCACCACGACGGTAGAAGGGCGCGAACGCTACGGTGTGGTGCTGCGCTATCCGCGCGATGTGAGGAGCGATCCGCAGGCTATTGCGGCGGACACGCTGGTGTCGCTGCCGTCGGGCGGTGCAATCCCATTGGGCGAGGTGGCGAAAGTCACGCGCTCTCGCGGACCCACCATGATCCGCACCGAGGACGGTCAGCTGGTGAACTATGTCTATGTGGATTTCCGCGGCCGCGATCTGGGCGGTTATGTCGGCGACGCCCAGCGCGCAGTTGCGGCGCAGGTGAAATTCCCGCCCGGCTATTATGTGCGCTGGAGCGGCCAGTTCGAATATCTCGAACGGGCGAATGCACGCCTCAAGATCGTGGTGCCGGCGACGCTGACGGTGATCCTGTTCCTGCTCTGGCTTAATTTCCGGCGGATCACCGACACGCTGATCGTGATGCTGTCACTGCCTTTTGCGCTCGCAGGCGGTTTCTGGCTGATGTGGGCAATGGGCTTCAACATGTCGGTCGCGGCGGCGGTGGGATTCATCGCACTGGCGGGCGTGGCGGCGGAAACTGGCGTGGTGATGCTGATCTATCTCAACAACGCGCTCGGCGAGGCGAAAGCCGCTGCGGATGGCGGGATGTTGACGCGCGCCGCTCTTACGGGCGCCGTGATGAAGGGCGCGGTGGATCGCGTGCGGCCCAAAATGATGACCGTCGCCGCCATCATGGCGGGCTTGGTGCCGATCCTTTGGGCCACGGGGACCGGTTCGGAGATCATGCAGCGCATCGCCGTGCCGATGATCGGTGGCATGGTGTCGTCGACTGTGCTGACGCTGGTCGTGATCCCGGCCCTGTTCTTCCTCGTCCATAGAGGTGCGATCGCTTCTGATAAGAAAATATCATCGTGGTCAGAGTGAGCTAGCCCGGAGGTTTGGGCTCAGAGTGGAAATAGCCGGTCAACGAGGCTAGGCTGGTGGGGAAGCGTCGTTTGGAGACGGCCATGGCCCGTCTCGGCCGCTATTTCGTCCCCGTACAGCCGCAGCATGTGATCCCGCGCGGCAACGACCGAAGAATTTCCACTCCGACCCCAAACCTTCGGACGAAGTCCTCAAGCGGATGCTGAAAACACCGCCGACGCCACATGCGCTTTCCAAAGCGAATAAGGCGAAGGATCGACGGCGCCCTGGCAGCGCGCCCTAGAATATAGAAACACCCAAGGAAGAGGATCGCTAAGACGGTATTGTGGCGCAAGGTTCCCCTGAACAGCTACAGGTCCTTTCTCTTATCGAAGACGGCATGCTTGCTGATGAAACCGCCTCCGCCACCAGATGAGGAAGTAGTGACGCTAATACGCCAGAAATAGGCGAGTGCTACGCCCGCTGCTATTAGCACCACACCAACCGGAAGGCTGTGCGCTTCAACAGTGCCCCATTTCACGAAAGGGATGCTGCCACCAGCATTGATATATAAAAAACCCACCCCAAGCAGACATAAACTCATAATGGAAATCCATTTTATGAATGCTAGAAAATAGGCCATGTCGGCTTTCCCCTTTTGGTCCAGGTTCAACTATAAATAGTCTTCCGCAAAATGGTAAGCGACGGCCGGCTGTGCGGCACGAACGACAACGCCTTTGCGGTCGTTTCTTCTTCTTATGAAACGCTGGGCAATCTGAACCACCGCTCGGACAATCTCAGCGACGTCTTCGAATACTCCTGCTACGGCGGCCTGAATCGTCTGACCCAGTATGCCGTGGGCAACGAAGTGACGTCGTCCGCAGCGGCGACCAGCACCCAGGGCAGGGCAACGCCCGCAGTGCGTGCCAACCGGCGAGCTTGGCCGACGCCGCGTTGCGACCGCTCCTTACAAAAACTCTTATTGATTGAGTGCGACAATTATGCCTATATTCATAGTTGCAATCCTGCTTAGTGTTCCATATATGTTCCTTGTGATGTGAGGCAACACGAAGGAGGTGCATCAAGACACGGGGCCGATGGCAAGGCCTGATCTGAACGAGAGCAGCGAGACAACGTCATACAGGGCTGGGTGCTGTCCGCGCACCACCACACGCAGCCGGACCAAGGGACTCCCGCGCCATTCT
>JAGWVX010000276.1 GCA_018970685.1 Alphaproteobacteria bacterium
CTGAGGATGGCAGAATAGCGCTAAAGTGATCGCCAAGCCATCCGTTCGAAATTGGCCCAAATGGCTGTCATAGATGATGCCCTCCGCCGATTACCATGTGTACAGGTGTGATCCGTCATGCATCGGCGCATATTCGCGGCGTAGGGATTCGGCGCTAGCGTCGAAGCTCAAGGTCGGGAGGTGTGGTGGTGAAACTAAAACTCTGGCAGATCGACGCTTTCGCAAACCACGTGCTGGAAGGAAACCCGGCAGCGGTCGTTCCGCTTGAATCTTGGATCGAGCCGCGATTGATGCAGAAAATCGCCAACGAGAACAACCTCGCGGAAACGGCTTTTTTCGTGAAAACCGCAACAGGACGCTACGATCTGCGCTGGTTCACGCCGGAAGCGGAAGTCGATCTTTGCGGCCATGCGACGCTTGCCAGCGCCTGGACGGTGTTCGAATTTCTCGATCCAGAATTGAAGGCGGTGTCGTTTCAAACCCGGTCCGGCGAATTGATCGTCACCCGCGGCCGTGACGGACGGCATACGATGTCGCTGCCTTCAGACATGGCGACCCCATTCGACGCACAAGAAGAAATCGCCCGGGCCGTCGGCGATGTCCTAGGCGTCGCGCCACCCAAAGAAATTTACAGAGCGCGTTATCTACTTGCCGTCTGGGACGACGCAAAGATCGTTCGCAACATGAAGGGACCAGGCGATGTCGCCAGTCTGCTGCGCAAGATCGGTATGTGGGGCCTGATCGCCACCGCGAAAGGCGACGAGGGCTACGATTTCGTTTCGCGTTTCTTCGCGCCGGATAAGGGCGTGCCGGAAGATCCGGTGACAGGTTCGGCGCATTGCGCATTGACGCCGTTCTGGGCCAAGCGGCTGTCCAAAAAGACCATGAAGGCGAGGCAGGTTTCGCCGCGTGGCGGCGATCTCGTATGCACGGATGAAGGCGCACGCACTGTAATTTCGGGGCCCTGCGCGCTGTACATGACGGGGGAAATCTCCGTTTGAAACGTGACGCAGGAAAGTTGCTCTAAGCAAAACATAACATCGCAGTTTTATCGTTTGACTGTGCCCGCACGAATCTTTATATCCGTTCGTGGGCCACGCCTCCCCAACGAGGCGCAACATTCTGAAAGGAATGTGAGATGACCGGTAAGACGCCGGCCGTGCGCCCTGCACGGCCTTTTTTTTCGTCTGGACCCTGCGCCAAACGGCCGGGCTGGACTCCTGAAGTCCTCAGCGCTGCCCTTCTGGGGCGCTCGCACCGGTCAAAGCCCGGCAAGGCGAGGCTGAAGGAAGCTATCGACCGCACCAAAGCGCTGCTCGGCATTCCCGCGGATTACCGCGTCGGGATCGTGCCAGCATCCGACACGGGCGCCATGGAAATGGCGATGTGGTCGATGCTGGGGCCGCGCACTGTTGATCTGTTTGCCTGGGAAAGTTTCGGTGAGGACTGGGTTACCGACACGGTCAAGCAACTCAGGCTCAAGGACAGCCGCCTTTTCAAGGCGCCATACGGCGAATTGCCGAATCTCAAAGAAGCCGACCCGAAGAACGATACGGTGTTCTTGTGGAACGGTACCACGTCCGGTGTACGCGTACCCAACGGTGATTGGATTACCGACGCGCGCGAAGGAATTACGATTTGCGACGCCACGTCTGCGGCGTTCGCCATGGACATTCCCTGGAAGAAACTCGATGTCGCGACCTTCTCATGGCAGAAAGTTCTCGGGGGTGAAGCCGCGCACGGCATGTTGATCCTCTCCCCAAACGCCGCTGCGCGGCTTGAAGCCCACACACCGGCTTGGCCAATGCCGAAAATCTTCCGTATGACCAAGGGCGGCAAATTGGTGGAAGGCATCTTCGAAGGCGAAACCATCAACACTCCGTCCATGTTGGCGCTGGAGGATTATCTCGACGCGCTGAAATGGGCGGAGGAGATCGGCGGCCTGAAGGCGCTGATTGCTCGCTCCAACACCAATCTGAAAGTACTCGCGAACTGGGTGAAGGAATGCGGCTGGGCCGATTTCCTGGCCAAAGACGAATCCATCCGCTCAAACACCAGCGTATGCCTCAAGATCGTCGATCCGTGGTTCACGGATCTGACACCCGAAGCTCAGGCCGAAGCCGCCAAGAAGATCGCCTCGACGCTGGATAAGGAAGGTGTGGCGCTGGATGTCGCCGCCTATCGGGCAGCGCCGCCGGGTCTGCGCATTTGGTGCGGCGCGACGGTGGACTCGTCTGATGTCGAGGCGCTGACGCCCTGGCTCGATTGGGCCTGGGCCAAAGTGAAAACAAGCTGACGCATTTGCCACTCAGGCTGAAGGCCAAAAGCCTGACGTCCTGGGAGGTTAAATGAGCTTCGTGCCCGAAAACAAACTGGAAGAAGCCATGTTGCAAGCGGTATCGCATGCGCGGTCGCGTCCGCTTTTCTATCGCCTGTTGATGGAGTCGGACCTTTATGTCCTCGGCGAGTCCTCAGGCCCCGACGGTTCGGATACGCTTACGGGCGGCGAGTTGCTGAACATCGACAGCATCACCCGCGACGGCAAATCCTACCATCCGGTGTTCACGTCGCAGACGCGCATGAATGCCTTCCTGCCTGAACCACGGAGCTACTTCCTTCTGCGTGGCCGCGCGTTGTTCGAATGCACACGCGGCGCTTTCTTTGTACTCAACCCGAATTCGGACGTCGGCAAGGTGTTGGCACCCGACGAGATCACCTATTGGCTGGCGCATGCCCATTCGGCGGCCGACCAAACGGACATTGTCGTCGGCCAACCGTACGTTTATCCCAAGAAGTTGATCAAGGCGCTGTGCGTGCTCTTCATGAGCCGCTCCCGAATCGCGGCTGCCCGTCTTGCCTATGCCGCGCCGGCGGGCTCTCGCGAGGCCGCCTACCCGCTTATCGGCCTTGAGGCGGACGGTGACGTACCGAGACTGGCCCAGGAGATCTTCGAGGTCGCCGCCACGGCCCTGCCCCGAACACGCATCGACGTCGTTTATCTCGACCCGAATGTGCCCGGCACTCCCTTGCAACAGCACCTGCTGAGTCTCGCGCCGTTCTATCGGCGTGCCCCCAACACGACACACAACTGACAGGAACCGTCGCCATGCCCAAGGTACTGATCGCCGACAAACTATCCCCCGCCGCCGTCGCCATTTTCAAAATGCGAGGAGTTGAGGCCGACGTGAAGACTGGCCTTCCCAAGGAAGAACTGCTCAAGATCGTCGATCAGTATGACGGCATTGCCATCCGCTCGGCGACCAAGATCACCGCCGATGTCATCAAGGCGGCCAAGAAGCTGAAAGTCGTCGGCCGCGCCGGCATCGGTGTCGACAACGTCGACATTCCGGCCGCCACAGCCGCAGGCGTGATCGTAATGAATACGCCCTTCGGCAATTCGATCACCACAGCCGAGCACGCCATCGCAATGATGATGACGCTGGCCCGAGAGATTCCCGCCGCTAACGCGTCGACGCAGGCCGGCAAGTGGGAAAAGAACCGCTTCATGGGAACCGAGCTCTACGGCAAGACGCTTGGCTTGATCGGCGCCGGCAATATCGGCGGCATCGTGGCCGACCGCGCCAAGGGCTTGAAGATGCACGTTATGGCTTATGACCCCTATCTTTCGACGGAGCGCGCCGCCGAACTTGGTGTCGAAAAAGCGGAACTAAACGATCTTCTGGCACGGGCGGATTTCATCACGCTGCACACGCCGCTCACCAACGAGACGCGCAACATCATCTCGGCCGATGCCATCAACAAAATGAAGAAGGGTGCGCGCCTCATCAATTGCGCTCGCGGCGGACTGGTGGACGAAATGGCGCTTAAGGCGGCGTTGGACTCTGGCCATTTGGCCGGCGCGGCGTTGGACGTATTCGCTGAGGAGCCCGCCAAAACCAATATCCTGTTCGGCAACGAAAAGGTCGTGGCAACGCCGCATCTGGGTGCCTCGACCGAAGAAGCCCAAGAGAACGTGGCGTTGCAAGTCGCCGAACAGATCGCAGACTATCTGCTGACCGGCGCCGTCACCAACGCGCTCAATATGCCGTCGATCAACGCGCAGGAAGCCACACTGGTGAAGCCGTGGATCGTGTTGGCGGAATGCCTCGGTGCTTTTGCGGGTCAACTCACCGACACCAGCATCGAAACGGTGGAAATCCTCTACGAGGGCACGGCGGCAACCATGAATGGGCGCGCTTTGACGCAGGCGGCGCTGGCCGGTTTGCTCAAGCCGCA
>JAGWVX010000277.1 GCA_018970685.1 Alphaproteobacteria bacterium
CGGGAAAAATTCCCGGCGGCAATCCGGGCACACCGCCGCCCATCATTCCGGCCAGCGGATTTCCGCGCCCGCCCTTGCCGATCTTCTTCAGGACATCGGACATCTGGCGGTGCATTTTGAGGAGCTTGTTGACGTCGCTGACCTCAACGCCGGCGCCGGCCGCGATGCGTTTGCGCCGCGAACCGTTGATGACGTCCGGGTCCGCGCGTTCCTTCTTGGTCATCGAAGAGATGATCGCCTCTTGATGCGTGAGGATCTTGTCGTCGAGACCGGCCGCGTCAAGCTGGTTCTTGATTTTGCCGACACCGGGCAACATCGCAAGCACACCCTGCATACCGCCGAGTTTCTTCATCTGGCGTAATTGCTCGGCGAGATCGTCCATGTCGAACGATCCCTTTCTCATCTTGGCCGCGATCTTCTCGGCCTTTTCCTTGTCGAGCGTCTCGGACGCCTTCTCGACCAGCGAGACCACGTCCCCCATGTCGAGGATACGCGCCGCCACGCGCGCCGGATGGAAGGCCTCCAGCGCGTCGAGCTTTTCACCCATGCCGAGGAACTTGATCGGCGCACCGGTGACCGCGCGCATCGACAGCGCCGCGCCGCCGCGCGCATCGCCGTCCGCGCGCGTCAGGATGATGCCCGACAGCGGCACGCGTTCGTTGAACGACTTAGCGATGTTGACCGCATCCTGGCCGGTGAGACTGTCGGCGACGAGCAGCGTCTCGTGCGGCTTGACCGCGTCGCGCACATGGGCGACTTCCGTCATCAATTGCTCGTCGACATGCTGGCGGCCAGCGGTATCCAGGATCACCGCATCGTAGCCGCCGACACGGGCCGCCGCCATGGCGCGTTTGGCGATGTCGAGCGGCAGCTGGTTGGCGACGATCGGCAAGGTGGCCACGCCCGCCTGTTCGCCGAGGACTTTCAGCTGTTCCATGGCCGCGGGACGGTTGACGTCCAGCGAGGCCATCAGCACGCGTTTCTTCTCTTTGCTCTGCAGCAGCAGCGCCAGCTTGGCGGATGAGGTCGTCTTGCCCGAACCTTGCAAGCCGACCATCAGGATCGGCGCCGGCGGCGAGCCGAGACTCAGTGCGGCGTTGTCGCTGCCCAGCGTTTCGACCAGCTGATCGTGGACGATCTTGACCACCTGCTGGCCGGGCTGGACCGAGCGAATGACGGTTTCGCCGACGGCCTTCGGTCGGACCTTGGCGATGAAGTCGTCGACGACGCCGAGCGCCACATCGGCTTCCACCAGGGCGGTGCGGACTTCGGCGAGCGCCGCGTCAACGTCGGCTTCCGATAGAGCGCCGCGGCCACGCAGCTTGTCGAACACACCGCCGAGGCGGGATTGCAGGGAGTCGAACATCGTCTCAATACCCAAAGCACTAACGCCCCAGGGGGCGCACCTGCGCTGCCTGGGGGCGATCCCAGGCGCCGGGCCCGGGACCGGAAAGGCCTAAGGTCTTTCCGGAAGGAGGCGGGTTTTAGGATGAGGCGCCCAACAAGTCAAATTGCTTGGTTTACTTGGTGTTTTTCACCACCGACTTGTCGAAGCGGATCGTCTGGAAGATCTGCTCGACCGTCGCCCGATCCTGCGGGCTGGCGACCGTGCCGTGGATTTCCAGGGCGGCCCAGCGGCCCGGATAGGCGGCATGGAAAACCGCCTGCTGGATATAAAGACCGATGAAATACGGCCAGCCTTCCGCCTCCCTCAATGTCGCTTGTCTGACGAGGCCGTTACGTCCATCGACCGACATCGTCTTTTCCGAATAATCCGGATTGTTTTCGGCGTCGCTGAGATCGTTCGAATAGAAGCCGAAATCGTATTGAAGGACGAATGTCGGGCCGGTGATCTCTCCGAGGAAGGAATCCGTGCCCGGGAGCTGATGAAACTGGGTTCCCGGCGGTACGTAAAAGCTGAACCCTTGTTTTGTGTCGATTTGCTGCCAACCCGGCGGGACTTCAATGGCCACCACGGGATTTCTCACGGCAGCGAGCGGTTCGTGCACCACAGACGGTGGATGGATCAGTCCACCAAGCCCCCAATAGGTGAAGGCCCCCGCGACGGCGAGTGTGAGGACGGCGGCGATGATGAACGCGGCGGATCGCGACATGCCGCTAGTATAAACCATAAAGGTCGCCGTTTCGTCACGATTCCGAGTGGGTGAAAAGGACGCAATTCCGTCAATTTTCCATAGACTTGAGTCAAATCGCCGGGGGCAATTTCACGCGTCGCGAAGAGGTGGCGGATACAAAGGAGGCATGAATGCCGCCATGAGCATCGCTGCTGCGGGCTTGCGCGCCAGTGCCGCCCGCTTCGCCACCGACGCCGCCAAGGTCGTCAAGGACGCGACCATAGCGCCGTCGGATAATCTGGCGACGGATCTCGCCGGCACGACAACGGATTCGCTTGCCTTCAAGGCCAATCTCGCCGTCTTCAAGCTGGCGGATAAGACGATGGGCACGTTGCTCGACATGATGGCGTAATCGCCACTACTTCCCCAATCCCAGATGCCGCGACAGGAAGGCGAAGGACATCGCCCAATAGTCCGCTTCTTCGGCGTGTGTCGAGCCCGGACCGTGACCGCCTTCGGCGGCTTCGTTGAACAATACATTATGTCCTTGCGCTTCCATCTTCGCCGCCATCATGCGTGCGAAAACCGGCGTCACACGGTCATCGCTGGTTTCCGTGATGAAGAGGATCGGTGGATAGGTCACGTTCGCCTTGACGTTCTGGTAAGGCGAATAGGTGCGGATGTAAGCCGCCATCTTCGGGTCGGCGGGATCGCCATATTCGCCGATCCAGGAGGCCCCGGCGCCGAAGTGCGTATAGCGCAGCATGTCGATCAGCGGACGTTGGCAGACGACGGCAGCGAACAGGTCCGGCCGCTCGGTCATTACGGTTGTGACCAACAATCCGCCGTTTGACGCCCCCACGATGCCGAGCTGCTTGGTCGTCGATAACCCGCGATGTTCGATGTCGGAAGCCACAGCCTCGAAATCGTCATAGGCGCGCTGGCGATGATATTTCAACGCCGCCAGATGCCAGGCCGGCCCGAACTCGCCGCCGCCGCGAATGTTCGCCACCGCGATGGCGCCGCCCCTGGTCAACCAGGTCTGTCCGGTGTCGAGCGGCATATGGCCGTCGTTCCAGTACCAAGGTGTCAGCGACAGCTGGAAACCGCCATAGCCATAGAGGATCGTGGGTATAGCGCCTTTCGCGCCCTTCGGACGGATCAGGAAATAAGGAACCTTGGTGCCGTCTTTCGATGTCGCCCAATGTTGGTCAACCGTGATTCCGCCGGCGTTGAACCGCACCGGCTGTTCCTTGATCGCCTTCGGCGCGGAGCGGCCGTCATAGGCGTAAAGCGTCGGCGGCACGAGGAAGCTCTGATAGGTGAAATAGGCTTCCGGGCCCCAATCATTGGCCGAAACGATGCGCGTCGATCCGTCTTTCGGCAGAGGAAGTTCGGTATCGCTCCATTTGAAATCCGAAAAATGGAAAGCGTGGACCGCACCTTTCACGTCATTGTAAATCGATGCGAAGACCGCGTGTTCGCCGGCCGCCACTTCGTCGATCATGGCGTGCGAACCGGGCGTATAGAGCACGGAAATCGGCGGCAGCTTGCCTGTCCGCGCAAAATCCAGAACCCGAAAAGCGATCAGGGCACCTTGCACGATCGGCTTACCTCCGGCCGGCGTCCACGCGCTCTGCAAAGTTGCGATCAGCAATCCGTCGGTTACGCCATGCAGCTGGGCGTCCTGGGGCAGCGGCAGTTTCAGTGTCGTTCCGTCAGGGCGCAAATAGAAGTAATCCGCCTTAAAGAAGCTGGGGCGGCGCACAATGAGCGCGATCGTGCCATAGAGGCCATGAAACACCTGCGGGCCGACGGACATGTCCGTTGGTTCGCCGGTAAATATGGTTCTTGCGCCGGAGAGCGGCGTCCCACGATGCCAGAGCTTGACGATGCGCGGATAGGACGACGGCGTCATCGTGCCTGGGCCGAAATCCGTGGCGAACAGGATCGTATCATCGTTGATGTAGCGGGCGGTCGACTTGGCGACCGGCAGCGTGAATCCGGCCGTTAGGAATTTTCCGGCTTTAGGGTCGAATTCACGGATAGCCACCGCATCGCCGCCACCGGGCGACAAACTTACAAGACAACGATCAAAGCTCGGCGTGCAATCCGCGCCTTTCCACACCCAATCCTTGTGGGTGTCCTTGTCGAG
>JAGWVX010000278.1 GCA_018970685.1 Alphaproteobacteria bacterium
CCGGCGGCGCTTCCGGCAGCCGGCCGATATTGCGCGGCGCGGCGTAGGTCAGTCCGTAGCCATAAGCGAACAGCGGATAATAAGGCTCGGTGCCGACGTTAAGCGGCGTCTGATCGGGCGCGCGCGGCCAAGAGAAAGACAGTTCGCCGCGAAAATCATAGGCCACCGAGCCGTCCGGCTTGCTGAACAGCAGGTCGGACACGCCTTCTCCTTCGGAGCCAGGAAGCCACGCGGCGACAAACGCGTTGGATGCGTTGATCTCCGGCGTGACATATAGCGGCCGGCCGGAAAGAAACACGCTGACCACGGGAATACCCTGCGCGCGGAGATTTTGGATCAGCTTGAGATCCTTTTCATCCGCAAAGTTCACATTGCCACGGTCGCCGAAGAACTCTGCATAAGGATTTTCCCCGAAAATGACGATGGCCACGTCCGGCTTCGCGGTAAAGCTGCCGTCGACGCTGAGCGTGGCCGTGCCGCCAGCCGCTTCGACATCGGCCTTGATGCCCTCGTAGATGGTCTCGCCGTGCGGAAAATCGGCGCGCGTGTTGCCGTTGCCCTGCCAAGAAATCGTCCAGCCGCCGCATTGCTTGGGCAGATTGTCGGCGCCGTCGCCCGCCACCAGCACATGATCGCGCGGCGACAACGGCAATAGCCCGGCATCGTTCTTCAACAGCACAAGCGACTCGCGCACCGCCTGACGCGCCACCGCGCGGTGTTCGGGCGACCCGAGCAGGTCCCACCGGCCGGCATCCGGCCGCGCAGAGGGCTTGCCCTCCGTCATCACGCCGGCGCGCAGCTTGACGCGCAGAATGCGCGACACGGCCTCGTCGAGCCGCGTCATGGGGATCTGGCCGGATTTGACCTGCTCGACAAGCGATTTGTAGAGACCCTTCCAGCCGTCCGCGGCCATGTACATGTCCTGGCCGGCCATCAACGCCGCCGTGCAATTCACTTTTGAGCAACCGGGAATTTGCGCATAGCCGTCCCAGTCGCCGACGACAAAACCGTCAAAACCCAGACGCCCCACCAGTACGTCCTGCAGCAGCGTCTTGTTGGCGTGCATCTTCCGTCCGCGCCAGCTGGAATAGGACGCCATGACCGATTGCACGCCGGCTTTGATCGCGGCCTCGTATGGCGGCGCGAAGATGTCCCGCAGCGCCGGCTCGCTGTAGAGATTGTCGCCCTGGTCAACTCCGCCGTCGGTGCCGCCGTCGCCGATATAATGCTTGGCGGTCGCGATAACGTGATCGCCGCGCAGAAAATCCGGGCTGCCCGGCACGCCCTGGATGCCCTCGACGATGGCCGCTGCGTATTCGCTGACGATCTTCGGGTCCTCGGAATAGCTTTCGTAAGTACGGCCCCAGCGATCGTCGCGGGCGACGGCGATCGTGGGCGCGAATGTCCAGTCGCCGCCGACCACGCGCAGCTCCTGCGCGGTGACCTCGCCGATCTTGCGCATCAGCGCCGGATCATGCATCGCGCCGAGCCCGATGTTGTGCGGAAAAAGCGTGGCGCCGATGATGTTGGAATTGCCGTGGACGGCGTCCTGACCCCAGATGACCGGTATCACGGGTTGGCCCGCGGGAACATCGATGGAGGCCTCGTAGTATTCGTCCGCGGCCTTCAGCCAGTCTTGTGCCGGCGCACGGTCGTTCCCGTAGGGACCCGAATCGCCGCCATTCAGAATCGAGCCGAGATGATATTTGCGCAGACCATCCGGCGTGACAGTGCCGATGTCGGCCTGGATGATTTGCCCGACTTTTTCCTCCACACTCATCTCGGACAGCAGCTTCGCCACTTCGGCTTCGACGGCGGGGTCGCGCGGTTCGCCGCTGATGCCCTTCGGCCAGATTTCGGGATGGATCACGGTCGCCGTCGCGAAATCGATATCCGGCTGCGGCGCCGGCGCAGGCCCCGCCTGCACGGGCGCAGCGGCGTTCGGCTCGCTGAACATGGAAGTCAAATCGTTGATACCCGGCAGAGAAGAGCAGGCGCTCAACGCCAACGCGCCGGCCAGCGTGACGGCGGCGTTGCGCAATTTTCGAGAACGGCTTCGATTGGAGACCTTCAAAGCCTTGTCCATAAGCGCTGTCATCCTCTGGCTTCTTTTATGGGGTAAGACATGCGGCAGTACTTTAAGTTGCCTACTTCGATTCTCGAATTCTTACAGTCTGCGAACGCCCAGAATCATTTCGATGGCGAAGGTATCGCCTGGGGCCAAGACCCGGGCCCCGGTCTCGGCCGCGGGTTCCGGCCGGTTGAACGCATTGGGCATGGCGCTGACGGGTTCGGCGCAAAAGAAGCTTTGTCCGACCGGCATGAAGCAATGCAGGACGGTGCAGTCCACCGAACCTCCGAGTGAGACGGATATCCCGCTTTCCGGCTGATCGATGCGCGCCACGCCGCGCCAGCCGGTAAAGGAATTGTCGACGAAGGGCGCTTCAGACACATGTGTGCCATGCCCGAGGTCGACGAACCTCGCCGCTTCGACCAGTTCCGTCGGGATCATCGTGTCGTCGGCAAGCCACATGCCGGAGACGGACGCGGTGAGCCGGGTCCTCGGCCATCGCGGATAGTAAGGATGAAACCCGAGCGTCGCTGGCATCGCCTGCGTGTCCCGGTTACGGACGGAAAGTCGGACGCGGAGTCCCGTCTCCGTCAGGACGAAGACCTGCTCGGCCGAATAGGCCCAGGGCCAGTCGTCGCCTTGACTATGGTCGAAGGCGAGCGTCGCCTGGTAGCGCGACAGCGAAGCCACGCGCCAGGCTGTGCGCCAGCCTTGACCGTGCAGAGGATGGGGATGGTCGCAGAAATTCCTTGGGATGCGGTACGCTCGCCCCTGGAAATGAAGCAGGCCGCGCTCGATGCGATTGGCGTACGGCACCAGGGGAAAACTTCCCATCTCGCGAACGTCGGCCGCGTCCTTCGCCGCGCGCCGCAGCACGTTCTGGCCGGCAAACGTGAATCGCGAGACCGCGCCGCCGATCTCAGGAACGAGATCGGCCTCGCAATCGCCTCGTGCAAGCGTGATCATTCAGCTGCGCCGCTAACCCTTCACCGCGACCTTCGCGTCGGAAGGCGTGTGGTGCCACAGCTCCTGAATGGCTTCCAGGCTGCGTCCCTTGGTCTCAGGCACGAAGCGCATCACGAACAGCGCCGCGACTATGCTGCACCCACCGTAGAGCCAGTACGCAAAACCGTGGTTGAACGCGGCGTTTAGCGCAGAGCTGCGGTCCATCATCGGGAAGGTCGTGGACACCACGAAGTTCGCGATCCATTGGGCCGCAACGGCGATCGACATCGCTTTGCCTTTAATGGAGTTCGGGAAGATTTCCGACAGCATCACCCAGGTCACCGGCCCCCAGGACATGGCGAAGCCCGCGATATAGACGATGACCGCCGACACCGCGATGAACGAGGAACTCTTCGAGCCGCCGGCACCAACCGTCGTGCTGACGAGGTGCATGTCGAACAATGTGCCTAGGGTCAGCATGGCCGCAGCCATGACGACCGCGCCAATGATGAGCAACGGTTTGCGCCCGAGTCTATCGACGGCGACGAGTGCAATAAGGGTGAAGACCGTGTTGGTGACACCGACGATCACCGCCTGCCAGAAAGCTGCGTTGGTCGAAGCGCCCATGTTCTCGAACATCGTCGGCGCGTAGTAGAGCACGGCGTTGATGCCAACGACTTGCTGGAAGATGGACAGCATAATGCCGACGAACAGCACCATGGCGCCAAAGCTGAAGAGCGGGCGCGTGTGCTGTACGAGCGTCTTCTCGATGTCCTTCAAGGTCGAGACTGCGGCATCATCGCCGACGAGGCGCTTCAGCAGGCCGAGCGCTTCCTTGTCGCGGTCCTTAAGAACGAGGAAGCGCGGCGTTTCGGGCACGAGCAACATGCAGACCATCAGCAACAGAGCCGGCAGGGCCGCCGAGGCGAGCATGTAGCGCCATCCCCAATGCATCAACCAGTCGTGACTGCCCTGGCCCTGGATGACCGCATTGACGAAATAAACGAGATTGATACCGCCGACGATCGCGATCTGCTGAAGCGTGACGAACAGGCCGCGCGACTGCGGCGGCGCGATCTCCGCGATATACATTGGGGCCAGCATCGACGCCATTCCGATGGCCGTACCGCCGATGAGGCGGTAACCGATGAATGCCGGCAGCGCATTCTGTCCCGTCGCTCCGAAAGTGCTCCAGAAGAATTCCGGAAAT
>JAGWVX010000279.1 GCA_018970685.1 Alphaproteobacteria bacterium
ATTCCGCAGGACCGGCTGTCGCGGAAGAATTTCCATCTGCATTATGCCATCTCGTCGCTGCGCGAAGAGCTGGAGGCGGTGGACTGGTACCGCCAGCGCGCCGACGACACCTCGGATCCCGAGCTGAAAGCGATCCTGCTGCACAACGCCGACGAGGAGATCGAGCACGCCGCCATGCTCCTGGAATGGATCCGCCGGCGCGAGCCGCGCTTCGACAAGGAGCTGCGCGAATACCTCTTCACCGAAGGCTCGATCGTCGGCGCCGAGAAGGTGGTGGCGCGGGACTAAGCCAAGGTCTTGGGCGCGATCAGATGGGACGTGGCGTGGAGATTAAATTTGCGCCGCGTTCAAGTCTCCTGCGAGCCATTCCGAAGTGATTACCGCGCTTGCGATGAGGAGTGCATCGATGAACCATCTGATGCGCAAAGCGAAACGAGCGGAATAGAGACCACGAAAATAAATTTCGAATTACCCCTTGAACTGTGCGGGTGGTTTCCCCATTTCCATTACATCCCCAAAATTCCATCCGGCATTCCCCGCACCGGGAAAATGGGCTGCGGACTCGGATGATTAAAAGAAAACAGCCACCCCGGACGGCCCGGGATGGCTGTTGTTGTTTTGCGTTTCGGTCGCGCTCAGTCCACGGTCAGCACCGTCACCGAGGCCGGCGGCAAGGTGACCGTCAGCTTGCCGTCGCTCACTTGTGCCGTCATCGGCTTGGGCGCCACCGTGTTCGGCGCCGTGAAGGTGTTCACCGAATCCACGTGGGGCGCCGCCAGAACTTGGCCATGCGCCGTGCCGGCACTGACACCCGGCAGGCTGACGGTGAACTCCGCCGGCTTGTCGGGATCGATGTTGGTCAGCGATACCGCGATCTTGCCGTCCTTGGTCTTGGCGGCGAGAACGTCGACGCGCGGCAGCGTGAAGTTCTCAAAGGTGTAGCTGCCTGCGTCATAGCTCACCGGCAGGAAGGTCGAGTCCTGGAACGGCACGTACATCTTGAAGACGTGGTAGGTGGGCGTCAGCAGCATCTTCGGCCCGTCCGTCAGGATCATTGCCTGCAGCACGTTGACCATCTGGGCGATATTGGCCGCCCGCACCCGGTCGGCGTGTCGGGCGAAGATGTTGAGATTGAGGGCGGCCAGGATGGCATCGCGCAGCGAATTCTGCTGCTGCAGGAAGTGCGGGTTAGAGCCCGGCATCGGCGCCAGCCAAGTGCCCCACTCGTCGACCACGAGCGATATCTTCTTTTCGGGATCGTATTTGTCCATCTCGGCGGACTGCTGGTCGAGCAGCCCGTTCATCTTCAGCGTTTCCTTCAGGACCTCGGCATACTCCTTCTTCCCGAAATCGGTGGAGGGCATATGCGGAGGCCAGCCGTCGAACACGGTGTAGGAATGCAACGACATGCCGTCGATATCGAAGGACCAGCCGTGCCGCTTCTGCCAAGTGCTCATCACGGCGTCGGTCCAGTCGGTGTCCGGCCCGCCAGGGCCGACCGCGATCTTCGCCATCTTCTCCGCGGGATTGAGATTGTTCACGAAGCGGGCGAAGCGGCGCATGCGGGCGGTGTATTCGGTGGGCGTCATCAGCCCGCCGCAATCCCAGCTCTCATTGCCGAGACCCAGGAACGCGACCTTGTAGGGCGCGGGATGGCCGTTGGCGGCGCGCTGTTTGGCGAGCGTCGTGGGCTTGTCGGCGGTCATGTATTCCAGCCAATCGGCCGCTTCCTCGACGGTGCCGGAGCCGAGATTGACGGAGATATAGGCCTGCGCGCCGATCTGGCGGAGGAAATCGAAATATTCGTCGGTGCCGAAGGCATTGGTGTCGAGCACGTCGCCCCAGCTCGTATTGATGCGGGTGGTACGGGTTTTGCCCACGCCGTCGCGCCAGTGATATTGATCGGCATAACAGCCGCCGGGCCAGCGCACATCGGGAACGTGCAATTCGCGAAGGGCCGCGACGACGTCCTTGCGGATGCCGTGCACATTCGGAATCTTGGAATGCGGCCCCACCCAGACGCCGTTGTAGATCTGGGTGCCGAGCTGCTCCATGAACTGGCCGAAGATGTGCCGGTCGATCTTGGCGCCGGGCTGGGCGGTGTCCACCTGCAGGGCGATCGCATCCTGGGCCGCGGCCGCCGCGCAGGAGAGCCCCAACGCAAGAAGAATTCCGGACATCGCTGCGCGCATCTCTCACCCCGATATTTTGTCTAAGTTATTGGTAGCGCGCCATGCCGGGCCGTGCAACGTCTTGCGGCGTCATATTTTCGGCACACGCCGCACCGCAGCGAGAAACTCTAAAGGCCCTTCATCTTGGCGAAGATCAGACGGTCTTTGTTGTCCTGCATCAGCTGGGTGAGGCCGGCGATGGTCGCAAAGCCGAGGCCGCCGGGCATGCCGGTGTCGGGATCTGCCACGATCTTTGCATAGCTCTCGCCAGCGACCTTTTCCCATTTCCCGACGGGCTTCTTGATCTCCAGGCTGGCGACCGTCGCCTTCAGCACCAAGCGGACGATGGCGGTATCCGGCGCCCGCGGTTTGGTCAGGCTGAGATAACCGCCCATCATCTGCCAGCCATTGGCCAGCGCCCATGCCGTCAATTCGTCCTTCGTCATGACGCACCTTATGAAACGACCTGCGCCGCTTCGTCCGCGCGCGGTTCACGGAGCCGGTACCGCCGCGACGCCGTCATGCGCCGCGGCGTCACCATATCATTGCTTGATGTCGGGCTCCACGAGGTGCGCCAAGTTGCGCAGCGAATCCTGCCAGCCGAGATAACAAGCTTCCGGCGGAATGACGTCCGGCACGCCCTCCTGCACGATGTTGAGCTCGGTGCCGACCGAGACTTTTTTGAGCGTCACCGTCACCTGAAGCCGACCCGGCAGGTTGGGATCGTCGAACTTGTCGGTGTAGCGGATGCGCTCATGGGCCGCGAGCTCGAGATATTCGCCGCCGAAGGTATGGCTGTGGCCGGTGGTGAAATTGCGGAACGAGGATTTGAACGTGCCGCCGACCTTCGGCTCCAGGTGATGAACGGTGCAGCAGAAGCCGTTGGGCGCTATCCATTTCGCGAGCGCATCGGGCTCCAGAAAAGCGCGATAGACCTTTTCCGGGGTTGCCGTGAGCACGCGATGCAGGCGAATTGTGTTTGGCATGGCCGTTGTTCCTCTCGTTGCGCCGGTCGAACGGCGGCGGCGATCACATGCCGGGTATCTGCAGTACCGGCATGACTTCGACGGACTCGCCCGGGAAGATCGCGAAGTGCGGATGCTTCTCGAACAGCTTGGCGGCGGCTTCGTGGGAGTCGGCGCGGACGACCGTGTAGGCGCCCATCGCGTTGCTCGCGTCTTCGACGCCGCGTTCGCCGATCTTCTTCGTCTTGCCGAGCGGGCCGCCCATGGCGACGATCGCGGCTTGATGTTTTTCGACCCATTTGTGCCAGGCCGCTATACCTTCCTGTTCCTTGGCTTTGCGCGCCGCTTCGGGCAGGGCGTCCCAGGCATTCCTGCGCTGGCTGGTCTTGCTGCCGAGAAAAACGGCGAGATAAGTGCCGGTCGTATTCATGGTGCGTCCACTCCTTTATGTGTTGCAGGTTGAAACAAAAGTTCGACGTAGCGCCGCAGGTGATCGACGCTGGCGGCCGCGATCCCGGCGTTGCCCTTGGCTTTGGCCAGAATGAACGCGCCTTGCAGGACGGCTTGCGTGTGCAGCGCCAGGCTGCGCGCCGTCCAATCGGCGCGGATGCCGTGGAGCGCCATCGCCTCGGCGATATCGGCTTCGACCTTCGCGGCATGGCCGCTGATGCTGGCGTCGCAGGCGTCGCGGATTTCGGGACAGGTCACGTAGACCTCCTGCACCATGGTGCCGATCAGACAGGTAAATTCCGGAACCGTGCCGGTGAGGATCGCCTTGCGGAAATCGATGTAGCCGAGGACGCGGTCGAGCGGATCGGCATGCCGGTGATAGGGCGCGGCCGCGAAAAACGCGCCGGTGATCTGCGACCAGTAATCGGCCGCCGCGACGGCGAGCGCTTCCTTGGTCTTGAAGTGATGAAAGAACGATCCCTTGGCGACGCCCGCCACGGCGCACAGTTCGTCGACCGTGGTGGCTTCGTAGCCCTTGGTACGGATCACCGACAACGCGGCGTCGAGCAGCTTGCGGCGGGCGACGGCCATGGGGTGAATAGTGGGTGTGTCGAGGCTCATA
>JAGWVX010000280.1 GCA_018970685.1 Alphaproteobacteria bacterium
CTGGTGAACTCCTATTTCACGCTGGGGCTGATGGTCGGCATCTCGGTGCATGAGACGACGCTCGGCACGACGGTGGCCAATCTCGGCATGGACGAGGTGCGCTTTCCCAAGCCGGTGTTCCACGGCGACACCTTGCACATCGAAACCGAAGTGCTGGAGCTGCGCGAGAGCAAGTCGCGGCCCGCCAACGGCATCGTCGTGCTGCTGCACCGCGCCATCAACCAGAAGGGCGAGGTCGTCGCCCACTGCAAGCGCACCGCTCTGATGCTGAAGAAGCCCAAATGATCCTGCGCTCGCTCCTTTTCGTTCCCGCCGATAGCGAGAAGAAGCTGGCCAAGGCGCGGACCTCGCCCGCCGATGCGCTCATCCTCGATCTCGAGGATTCCGTGGCGCCCGAGAACCGCATCAAGGCGCGCGGGCTGGTGCGGGAGTTCCTGCAGGGCGAACGCGGTCGGGCCGTCTGGGTGCGCATCAATCCTGTCGGCGAAGGCGGCTACAAGGCGGAGCTTGCCGATGTCGCGGCGGCGGCGCCCGCCGGTCTCGTCGTGCCCAAGCCGGATTCGCCGGACGTCTTGCGCGCGTTGGACCGCGATCTCGCCGAGCTGGAAACGACCTACGGCCTGCCGCAAGGCGGCATCAAGGTCATGCCCGTCGCCACCGAGACGCCGGCCGCCGTGCTGAGCCTGATGGATTACCGCAATCCGCCGCCGCGGCTCGCCGCCCTGACCTGGGGCGCGGAAGATTTGTCCGCTGCGCTGGGCGCCGCGGCCAATCGCGAGATCGGCGGCGAATTCGCGTTCGCCTACAAGGTCGTCCGTTCGCTGGCGCTGATCGCGGCGAAGGCCGCGGGCGTCGCGGCCGTCGAAACGCTGCACGCCGATTTCCGCGATGCCGAAGGCCTCGAACGGGTCGCGCGAACGGCGCGGCGCGACGGCTTCTCCGGCATGCTCGCCATCCATCCCGGACAGGTGGAGGTGATCAACGCCGCCTTCACGCCGTCGGCCGACGAGGTCGCGCAGGCGCGGCGTGTGATTGCCGCCTTTGCGGGCGGCGCAGGCGTGGCGAGCCTCGACGGCAAGATGCTCGACAAGCCGCATCTCAAACAGGCGCAGAACGTCCTGGCGCTCGCCGAAGCGGCGCGCCGATAAAAAGGGGGAAGGCCGTCGGCGGCCCTCCCCCTTCTTCCCCGGCGCCCCCCGTTTGCCCCAAGGGGACGCCTTTCGCGGTGCGCGTAATTTTTTAGTTTCCGGTCGAGTAATGCACGATCTGCGCGTTGTTGCCGATTGCCGCCGAGGTAACGCTGACCGTGCCCGCCACGTTGAAGACATTGGCGGTGGTCACCGCGTTGACGTTGGAGTGATTGATCTGAAGCGTGTTGACCGGCATGTTGCTGGCATTCGAATCCGCCTGGAATGTGTTGCCGGTCGCCGAGTTGGAGAGGCTGAAGCTGCCGCCGATATTGGCCGAGTCGACATAAGCCCGCGAGGTCGGATCGACCGCGTCGCATTGCTGCGTGCTGTTGATCGCCGTGATGTTCGGATCGGTCGAGACGCCGGCCGAGTTGCAGCTCGCTTGGCCCTGGATGCCGACATTGCCGCCGACATTCGTCACCCGCGCGCCCAGATCGGAACTGATGTCCACCGTCGAGGTGTATTGGTTGTTGGTCACATGCGTGTCGTTCATGGTCGTGATGTCGACCGCGTTGCCGCCCGCCACCGATTGAACCCCGACGTCCGATCCGACGTTATCGATCGTCGTGTGCAGCGACGAGATCGACGTATGCAGCGCGATCTGGCCGTTGAGGATCTGACTGCCGCCCGAGGTGTTACTGGAGCTGTCCGCGAAGGTCGGCGTCAGCGGAAGTATCGCCATCGCTGTAGTAGCGATAAGGATCTTGGCGAGACGTTTCATTGTACTTCTCCTCGTTCATGGCGGTTGTAGCGGTCTGTGCATAGACTGGTCCCGGCGCCGGCCGGCGGTCGCCGACGTCGGTTACGGGGTCGTTGCTGGTGCCGAGATTGCCCGTGCAGGCGTTCTGCGGCGTGTGATAGAGGCGGGACATCATCTCCAGCACGGCGCGCTCGATGACCGACCGCACGGCGAGCTGGATGGGTTCGAGGGCGCTTTCCCCGACGCTGGCGTCGAAGAAGGTCTGGCCCAGGAAGTCGAACACGCCGGCGGAGATCTGCCGGCCGATGATCTGCTTCTGGTAGGAGATGACATCGACGACCTGCAGCGTGGTGGTGTCGACGAGACGGAGGTCGAGGCCCACATTCATCACATACATGGAGCCGCCGAGGGTTCCCTTGACGGCGTTGGTGGCGACGCCGCCGCCGTCGGCGCTGGCGCCTTCGGAGCGGATGTTGAAGTTCAGCTCGGTTATGCCGCCGACCAGGTAGTAGTCTGAACCCGGAATCGAGCCGGCCAAGATCTTGCGGTAGTCGCCGGGACCGTTCGCGTCGTCGGCGCCGATCAGCTTGTTGTTGGCGTATTTGAGTTCCATCTCGGCGACTGAGGTATCGAAACGCTCGACCAGCGGCACGCCGGCCTTCGCCAGCGCGCTCATCGCCATCAGAGCTGCGCCCTGGGTGATCTTGCGTCCGGAGTTGTCGCTCTCGGTCTTGCCGGTGTAGTCGGCGATCTGCCCGACGGCGATGCGCAGGGGTCTGTTGGCCGTATAGCGGCTCAGGCAGCGCAGGGCGGCCGAATAGGGCGTCTCGTTGCTGATCACCGGCGAGCCGCCGATCGGCGCGGTGTAGCGACCGCTTGCCGTCGGTATCGGGCTTATGCAACCGCCCAGCGCAACCGCTGCGATCACGATCGCCAGAGACCTGAACATGTACTTACGTCCGCGCGGGGTCATGGGATGGGGCTCCCTTTCCTTCTACCTTAGTGTCCGTTGAGGCTGACGGACGCGTTCTGATTGCCGTTGTTTGTCTGGTTGGAGTTGACGACAACGGTGTTGTTGTTGCCGACCGTGACGACATTGAGCGAATTGCCGATAGCCGTCGCGCTGCCGTAAGCCATGCCGGACGCGCCGACGCCCGAGCCGCCGTTTCCAAGTGATGCGAGTGCGCTAGAGCTGATCGTGCCCATGCTCTGCACGCCGGTCTGCCGGCTGAAGGCGGAACTTGTGAACTGGCCGTTGATCACGGACAGATTGCCGTTTGCGTCCCGCAGACTGGGGTCGATGGTCTGGTTTTCGGCGCCCGCCGACAGGCCGTATGGACTGTTGTAGCTTGCCGCGTTGCTGTAGTCCGCGGCGTCAGACACCTGGCTGAGCACGATGGCGCCCAGTAAGGTGAGGCTCGCGAAGAGAAGCTGCTTGAAATCGAACGGCATGTGCGTTGTCCAACTATCCCGAACCCCAATCAGCAACGGCCATGCCAACGCTTAACGGCCATTAAGATACGCAGACGTGCCAAACCGGCACGATTGAGATATCCGTTGAAATCCCGGCTTCGTCATCCTTGATCTGGAGCAGGAGCGGCGGCGAGCGGTTTGCCGTAGAAAGGGCGGTGTGGATGCCGTCATCGTATACGGGCAGTTAACTTTTGGCGCTGCCGGATGTTCTAATATGGTACATGCGCGCTCTCGTAATTTGCGCGCCAAGAAACAGGTGATCTTGTCATGGCGTTGTTACAGTCTCAGCCGTCGCGAGAGCCGTTCCTTCACGCGCCGGCGTCGGTGCTGTGGCTGATCGCAGTCCTTGTGCTTGCTCACGTCGCCCGAATCCTTGTGCCTGCCGCGCTATCCGACGACATCCTGATGCAATATGCTTTTATTCCGGAGCGCTATAGCGGCGGTTCGGCGGTCGGTTTCGTTGCGCTGGCTGTGCCCTTCGTCAGTTACATATTTCTTCACGCCAATTTCGTTCACCTGGGCGTGAATTGTATTTGGCTCCTGGCCTTTGGTCCGATCGTCGCGCGCCGATACGGGACGGGTCTGTTCCTCCTATTCTTCATCATATGCGGTGTTGTCGGCGCCGCGACATATCTCGCCTTCAATTGGGGTTCGGCTGCCGGCGTTATCGGAGCGTCTGGTGCGATATCGGGACTGATGGCCGCAGGCATTCGGATGTACCCGTGGCCTGATTCGTCTCCGGATCGCCCGATGGCATCGCTTTTCTCGTCTCCGGTCTTGCTTTTCAGCGGTTTTTGGTTTGGCGCGAACCTGTTGGCAGGTTTGACGGGGTTTGGAGCCACG
>JAGWVX010000281.1 GCA_018970685.1 Alphaproteobacteria bacterium
GGCGCGCCCTAGGGGAGTCGAACCCCTCTTGCAAGATTGAAAATCTTGAGTCCTAACCGATAGACGAAGGGCGCACGGACCCGCACGGCGCCTTGGGAGCCATTCGGGCGGAACGGGGCTATAAGGCCCGAAAGCGGGCTTGGCAAGCTCTGTCAGAGGGTTGCAGCGGCGTCGTTCAGGTGGAGCTGTAACCGCTGGCGGCCATTCCACGCGTCGGCGCGCAGGCGCCCCGCCGCGTGGATGCGTTTACCGCGGGCAGCCAGCAGCGCCTTGCCCAGCGCCGTATCTGCGGTCCGGAAAGCGATCGCGTCCAGCCGTCCCCCGTCGCTTCCGGCAAGCCGTAAACGCACGTGACCTTTGCCGACGACGTCCGCAAAAACGACTTGGGCGTCCGGTACGGCCAAGATTGGCTCCGGGCAGCCGGCGCCAAATGGTCCGGCACGAGCGATGTCGTGCACCAGGGACGGCGTCACACCGGCCGGCGACACGACGCCGTCCAGAGTGAGCGCGGCGGCATCCCCGGAGATGCCACTCAAGTTTGCGAATATCTCTCCAAGGTAACGGCGGAACGGTTCGGCCTGCTCTGGACGCAGAGAAAAGCCGGCCGCCATGGCGTGCCCGCCTCCGCCCTCCACGGTTCCCGCTTCACGGGCTCCTCGGACCAGCGCGCCGACATCGACACCGGCGACGGATCGCGCGGAACCCCGGCCAAGGCCGCCTTCGAAACCCGCCACAAAGGTAGGCTTCGAGAAGCGATCCTTGAGCCTGCCGGCGACGATGCCGACGACGCCCGGGTGCCATCCTTCGCCGACAGCAAACAGAAACGGCCAGTTGTCCTGCTGAGCGGCTTGCGTTATCGCCTCGTCCAGGATGATTTGTTCGATGGCCTGTCGTTCGCGATTGTGCATGTCCAGCGCCGCGGCGAACTCCGCGGCCTCGGAAACGTCGGTTGCGGTCAGGAGGTCGGCGCCGAGACCGCAGCGGCCTACCCGCCCGCCGGCATTGATCCGCGGCCCGAACACAAAACCCAGGTGATAGGCCGTAAACGGCGGCATCACGCCTGCCAGGCGCGCCAATGCGGCGATACCGGGCCGGTTGAGTTTCGCCAGCTTGGCGAGACCTGTATGGACGAAAGCCCGATTGACTCCGATAAGCGGCACGACGTCGCAAATCGTCGCGAGACCGACGAGATCGACGTACTCCCGCAGATCCGGCTCCGCTCCGCCATACCGCCCCGCCTCACGCAGCGCACGATTCAAGGCCACCAAAAACAGAAATACAATGCCCGCCGCGCAAACATGGCCAAGCCCCGAGGTGTCCCCGGCTCGGTTCGGATTGACGTGCGCATAGGCCGGAGGTCCGTTCTCCACCGCATGATGATCCAGAACGATCACATCGAGGCCGGCGTCGCGCGCGGCCGTCAAAGCTTCTACCGCTCCCGCGCCGCAATCGACCGTGACGACAAGCCCTGCGCCTTCCTCCTTCAGTCGCAGCATGGCTTGCGCGGACGGGCCATACCCCTCCGTCATCCGATCGGGGATGTAGATGCGCGGCGGCGCGCCGACGGCCGACAGAAAATCGTACAACAGCGCCGCGGAGCAGGAACCGTCGACGTCGTAATCGCCAAATACGGCGATGCGCTCGCCTCCCATCAACGCGGCCAGCGTTCGCGCGACGGCCTTGTCCATGTCTGACAAAGACCTGGGCTCGGGAAGCAGGCTCCTGAGCGTTGGATTGAGATAGTCCGTCGCCGCGTCTGCCGGAATGCCTCGTCCCAGCAGCAGCCGCGCCAGCACTCCCGATAAGCCGTGCCTCAGCGCCAGCGCGCGTGCCGCATCCTCGTCGATTTCGGCGAGCTGCCAGCGTCGGCCCGAGAAAGAATTTGAGACGCCTAGCATACGTCACGTCCTCCGCCAGAGGCGCCCGTATGCCCGCCGCTCAGCGCCCGCGTCTGCGCGAATGCCTCGCCGTGATCCAGCGCACGGTGCCCGACGACGAACGCATTACCACACTGTGGGTGAAGATGAAGTCCTGTGTGCGATGCACGCCCTGAAGCATCGAGCCGTCCGTCACGCCGGTTGCCGCAAAGATCACGTCGCCGGAGGCAAGTTCCTTCAGGGTGTATTTCCGGTCAAAGTCCGTGATTCCGAGTTTCGTCGCCCGCCGCTTTTCGTCGTCGGACTTGAAAAACAGCCGACCCTGGAACTGGCCGCCGACGCAGCGCAGCGCAGACGCCGCCAGCACGCCTTCTGGCGCACCGCCGCGGCCGATATAAATATCGATGCCGGTGGCCGGATCGCTGGTCGCGATGACGCCCGCCACATCGCCGTCGGTGATCAGCCGAACCGCGGCACCCGTGCTGCGAACCGCCGCAATATGTTTTTCGTGGCGCGGGCGATCCATGATGCAGGCGGTGATCTCGCGCGGGTGCACATTCTTGGCCTTGGCGAGCGACAGGATGTTCTCGGCCGGATCCGCGTCCAGATCGATCGTGCCCTCCGGATAACCGCCGCCGATCGCAACCTTGTCCATGTAAGTGTCGGGAGCATTGAGCAACGTCCCGGGCTCTGCCAGCGCCATCACGGCCAATGCATTGGATAGCGCCTTTGCCGTGAGCGTCGTGCCTTCGAGCGGGTCGAGTGCGATATCGACCTCGACGCCGCCCGAGCCGACTTCTTCGCCGATATAAAGCATCGGCGCTTCGTCGCGTTCACCCTCGCCGATCACCACCGTGCCGTCGATCGGCAAAAAATTGAACGTTCTGCGCATTGCTTCCACGGCCGCGTGATCCGCGGCATGTTCGTCGCCGCGTCCGATGTACTCCGCCGCGGCGATCGCCGCAGCTTCGGTCACGCGAACGGCTTCCAGCGCAAATGCGCGATCTAAAGGCCCACTGCTCATGAATTCTCCTGAATTTATCGGAGCGGAACTATTTCGCTTCCATAGGAATCATGCAGGGAGGCGCGATGACTTTATCGGACACGGCAATTGTCTTCAGCGCGTTATCGACCGCCGCATGTGTCGTTTCATGCGTAATCATGACAATCGACACGGCCTCTCCGGGCGCCCGCCCGCGCTGAATCATACTTTCGATAGAAACACGCCACTCTGCCAAATGTCCTGCGATTTCCGCTAACACACCTGGGACATCTAACACCTGGAAGCGTAGATAAAATGCGGAGGAAGCGCTACCGGCAGGCGTCGGTGTTAGCGATATCAGCGAGCGTGCTGGTATTCCGAACATAGGTCCGATGTTTCCGCGTGCAATATCCACAATATCGGCAATGACAGCGCTGGCAGTTGGTGCTTCGCCGGCGCCGCGCCCTTCGAAGAAGAACGAGCCTGCGGCATCGGCGTCGGCCATCACCGCATTGAACGCACCATTCACATCCGCGAGCGGCGTGCCGGCGCTGACCATCGCAGGCTGGACGCGTTGATCGATTCCGTGCGGCGTCTTCTTGGCGATGCCGAGCAGCTTGATGCGATAGCCGAATTCGCGCGCAAAGGCGATGTCTTCCGGCGTGATGCGGCCGATGCCCTGCACCGCCATCGAGTCGAGATCGGGCGCGGTGCCGAACGCCAACCCGGCCAGAAGCGCAAGCTTGTGGGCCGTGTCGCCGCCCCCGACGTCCAACGTCGGGTCCGCCTCGGCGTAACCGAGTTGCTGCGCATCCTTGAGCACATCGGCAAACGAACGCCCCGTCGCCTCCATCTGCGTCAGAATGTAGTTGCAGGTCCCATTGAGAATGCCGCGGACGGCGACAACGCCATAGGTGATGAGGCTTTCGCGCAAGGCCTTGACGATGGGGATGCCGCCGGCCACTGCCGCCTCGAACTTCAGCGCCAATTTTTTTTCTTCTGCCAGCGCGGCAAGCTTGGCGCCGTGGCGTGCAAGCAGCGCCTTGTTGGCCGTCACCAGATGTTTGCCGGCCTTGAGCGCGCCCTGCGCCAGAGCCAGAGCCGGTCCGTCCTCGCCGCCGATCAACTCGACGACGACGTCCGCATCCGTCCCGGCAAGAGCAGCCGGATCGCTCACCCAATTCCGGATCTCGAAACCTCGATTTCTCGAGCCATCGCGCGCGCACATCGCAACGATCTCGAGCCGGCGTCCCGCACGATCCGCAAGCCCGTCGTCACCGGCTTGCATCGCCTTGATGACACCGCCGCCGACCGTACCAAGACCCGCGATCGCGATCTTGAG
>JAGWVX010000282.1 GCA_018970685.1 Alphaproteobacteria bacterium
AGCAGGCAGCGATGGCAATCGAGCGGATGCTTTTCTGAGCACATCAGCGCGATGTGATGCTCGCGCGCCCCGGCGATCACCTGTTCGAGCCCGTCGCGGAACGTCGCGCTCCGGGCCATCTTCTCGAAATCCGCGATACCGTCCGTATACAGAGCAAGATCGGCGGGCCGCCCGCCCAACTCCTTGCCGAGGAAGACATAGGAGAGCCCCGCCGCACGCAGCGATTCCGTCAGCGCCGCCTCGTTGAAATGCGGGAAGCGGCGCGACTGCGGCACCGTGCGCACGTCGATCACCGCCTGGACGCCTGCGCCCGCGAGCAGCGCCAAGAACCGCTCGACGCTGTGCGTCGAATGGCCGATGGTGAAGAGGGAGACGGTCATGGCTTCAGTATAGCAGGATTGGCATCTCACACACCTTTGTCACCCCGGTCGCGCCGCATCGAAGCGCGACAGCGCGGAGAAGGGCGAGGGGAAGGGGACCTAGGTAGCAACGCAGCGCGATCTTTCCGTATTGCCGCGCCCTTTCGTGATCCACCGTCTACGCGGCTGCCGATAAGCACTCGCTTGTCATGATCCGCGGATGCGACGCTTCGACTGCATGGGCCAGTGTTGGATCTGCCGCCATCCGTCGCGCACTTCAAACCTGAATTCGCATATGGGCTGATGCAGCCGGTGTGATAGCCGGTGAGCCGCTCGGCGTCGGTGGGCTTCGGCATCTGCGCATGCTTGCCGCCCAGCGCTGCCGCCAGCTTCTTCATCGCCACCTCGCGGTCAGAGGGCACGATCACGCAGACCGGCTTGCCGTCGACCTCGGCCATCAGCGTCTTGAGCACGCGTCGCGCCGGTTCCCCCAGCGCCTCGGCCGCCTGCATTCCGATGCGGTCCGCGCCGGGATCGTAGGTGTAATGATGGACGGTGAAGGAGACGCCCGCTTTGGTCAGCTCCAAAGTGGCGCGCGTGGTATTGGCCATGGTCGAGTTCCGGTGCCGTGCGCGATGTTTACTCCACGCCTGTTTTTGAGGCGATGCGTCGGCCGTCGCCCTCTTCTTTGCAGCCGAGTCTTGTTCTCACAAATAAAGTGCCGAGCTTCTCTTGAAAGGAGTTGATCAAATACCCATGTTATGTTTGTGGGCTATGAGAACCGGAGGTGGAACACAGACGCGGACTTGGAGCGGGGTTGATCGGAGCCTTTCCAAATATACAAATGACGGCCTCGGTATGAGAGGTTTATTATATTATAATCAAATGGTTATCGACGAAATAAAGCATTCGTTTGCGAGTTGGCATAAAGTCCCCCCCTCCCCCCCCGGGGGGATCGGCTCAAACCGGAAAACAATGATGTTGCGCAAACGCGGTGCCTGGGGACTGAAACGGAAGGCCTGCGGTGCTGGCGACGTCGAGGCCATGGAGTGTTCGGCCGTCTGGAAATCCGCCGGCGCGCGCCGCCCTTGGCTGGATCGCGCCGTCCTTGCGAATCCCAAGACTCGCTGGTAAAGGCTCGGCGCTCCAAATGGTTCCGAACCCAGGAGCGCCGTCCATGACCATCCGCGAAGCCCTCACCTTCGACGATGTGCTCCTGGTGCCAGCGGCCTCCGAAGTCCTGCCCGGTCAGGTCGATACCCGCACCCGCCTCACCAAGACGATCGAGCTCGGCATCCCGCTCGTTTCCTCCGCTATGGACACGGTGACCGAAGCGGCGCTCGCCATCGCCATGGCGCAGTCGGGCGGCATGGGTGTTATCCACCGCAACCTGACCATCGAGGAGCAGGCCGAGCAGGTCCGCCGCGTCAAAAAATACGAAAGCGGCATGGTGGTGAACCCGCTGACCATCGCGCCCGACGCCACGCTGGCCGATGCCCTGGCCCTGATGGAGCGCCACAATATCTCCGGTGTACCGGTGGTGGTGGGGGCAACGGCGGGCGGCGCCGGCAAGCTGGTCGGTATCCTGACGCATCGCGACGTGCGCTTTGCCACCGACGGCAGCACCCTGGTGCGCGATCTGATGACCAAGGAGAATCTGGTCACGGTGCGCGAAGGTGTCGGCATGGACGAGGCGAAGAAGCTGCTACACGCAAGGCGCATCGAAAAGCTGCTGGTGGTGGACGACGCCTATCGCTGCGTCGGGTTGATCACGGTCAAGGACATCGAGAAGGCGCAGAAATATCCCAATTCCTGCAAGGACGAGCGCGGCAGGCTGCGTGTCGCCGCCGCCACCAATGTCGGGCCGGACGGGGTGGCGCGGGCTATGGCGCTGGTCGCCGCCGAATGCGATGTGGTGGTGGTCGACACCGCCCACGGCCACTCGAAGGGCGTGCTCGACACGGTCGCGGCCATCAAGCGCGAGAGCAACTACACCCAAGTGCTGGCGGGCAATGTGGCTACGGCCGACGGTGCCAAGGCGCTGATCGATGCGGGTGCCGACGCGGTGAAAGTCGGCATTGGGCCGGGCTCGATCTGCACCACGCGCATCGTGGCGGGCGTCGGCGTGCCGCAACTCACGGCCATCATGGATGCCGTGTCGGCGGCGCACAAACAAGGCGTGCCCGTCGTGGCTGACGGCGGGATCAAATATTCTGGGGATCTGGCGAAGGCCATCGCGGCAGGCGCCGACGTCGCCATGGTCGGCTCGCTGCTCGCCGGCACCGAGGAGAGCCCGGGCGAGGTGTTCCTTTATCAGGGCCGTTCCTACAAGGGCTACCGCGGCATGGGCTCGCTGGGCGCCATGGCCCGCGGCTCGGCCGACCGCTATTTCCAGGCCGAGGTGAAGGATACGCTAAAGCTGGTGCCCGAAGGCGTCGAGGGGCAGGTACCTTACAAGGGTCCGGTGTCCGGCGTGGTGCATCAGGTGATCGGCGGCCTGCGCGCGGCGATGGGCTACACCGGCTGCAGGACCGTCGGCGAGTTCCACGAGAGGGCCAAGTTCGTTCGCATCACCGGCGCGGGTATGGCCGAGAGCCATGTTCATGGCGTGGTGGTGACCCGCGAGTCGCCGAACTATCCGGGTGTGCAATAATTGAAGGCTTCGGCGCGCGTCCAGGCGGCGATCGACATCCTGGAAAGCCTCGGAGCGACAGCCCAGCCGGTTGATCGCTATCTGCGCGATTATTTTCATGTCCGCCGTTATGCCGGTTCCAAAGACCGCGCCTTCGTCGCCGAACGCGTCTACACCGTAATGCGCCACCGCTCGTCGCTCGCTTGGCGCATGGGCAGCGACGATCCGAGGGCCTTGGTGATCGGCTCGTTGCTGGTGGAAGGCGTTAGCGGCGATGCGCTCGTCGGCCTCTTCAACGGCCAAGGCTACGGCGCCCCGGCGCTGACGGAGGCCGAGCGTGCGGCAATCGCAACGCCGCCCGCCGCCGAGCCGCCTCTACATGTCCGCGGCGAGTTTCCGCCCTTCCTCGAGCCCGAGCTTACCCGCGCCTTCGGGACCTCCCTGTTGGACGAAATGTTGGCCCTGCAGGCCCGCGCGCCCGTCGACCTCCGCGTTAACACGCTGAGGGCCGAGCGCAATGCGGTAATGGCCGCTCTCCGTGCCGACGGCTTCGCGACCGAACCAATGCCGTATGCGCCGCATGGCCTGCGCCTGCCGCCCGCCGAGGGCTCGGCCAGGCTTGGCGCCTCGTCCCAGTTCGTCGATGGAGCCTTCGAGTTCCAGGACGAAGCCGCCCAGATCGTTGCGCTGCTCTGTGGTGCTCAGCCGGGCATGCGTGTCTTGGATTTCGCCGCTGGCGCCGGCGGCAAGTCTTTGGCGCTCGCCGCCCTGATGGAGAACAAGGGAGAGATTGTCGCCCACGACGTGGATCCTGCACGCCTTCGCCAGCTCGCACCCCGTGCCGCCCGTGCCGCTGCGACGATCATCCGTCCGACCAGCAAACTCCCGACCGGCACGTTCGACATCGTCCTCATTGATTCGCCCTGCAGCGGCTCGGGAACCTGGCGCCGGCAGCCGGAACTCCGCTGGCGACTCAAGCCGGAGCGCCTGCGCTCCTTAAATACCCTGCAGGACGACCTGCTGAGCCAGGGTGCCGAGCACACGGCGCTTGGCGGCCGTCTGATTTACGCGACCTGCACACTGCTGCCCTGTGAGAACGAGGATCGCATCGCGCGGTTTCTCTCGGACCATTCCGATTTTGCCGTACTTTCTGCCGCGGAAGCTTGGCGGGCAACGACAGACACG
>JAGWVX010000283.1 GCA_018970685.1 Alphaproteobacteria bacterium
CAAAGGCCGGCTGCGCCGACATCGTCAGGATGGCGGCGAAGACGGCGGCGGCGATTCTCTTAATATAAAGGCGGGGACGGGGCATTTCTGCTCTTGCGCGCTTTTCCGCTGGTTTCTCTGCCAGTTTCGTGCCGCCGGATCGGAATAAAAATCGTAACTATATCAATTGGTTATATTTGCAGCAGAAGGTCTGAAAACGGCGCTCGGCAGGATTTTCCCGGCAGGATCGGCCGATCCGCCTAGCCCCTGGAAAGACAACGCGTAATGGAAACGGCCGCCACCGCAAGTCTTCAATAGTTGCAAATCATACAAAGACGCATTCGCATGTCTTGATCGATCACGGCAACCATCTTTCTCGGGGGAAGAGATGCGTCGGCTTTGCGTCGCGGCCGTCTTGTTGACACTGCTATCAAGCTGCAGCCTGGTTCCGTCATCCGATACGGACGGGACGGCCGTTGCTTCGCGCGGCGATTATTGCACGTCGGTCGCCCGGCTGCGCGCGCAGGACGCAAGCTATAACGGTCTTGACGGCGATATGCAGAAGCGGATTTACGCGCGCAGCTACGCCGATTGCGTTGCCGCGAAGAACAAATTGCTGCGTTGACGCCAGGCGGCGGAAATGTTCCGCGCCGCGGTTTTTGCGCTTGTTTTCTGCGGCGAAACGCTGCGCAGTGCCGCGCGGGAATTGCTGTAGGTTCCCGATTCTGACGAAACGCGGCATTGACGGGAAGCGCAGCCATGGCGGGTACGGAGTTCAAGGATTATCAGCTGGTTATCTTGCGCCACGGCGAAAGCGAGTGGAACAAGCTGAACCTGTTCACCGGCTGGCGCGACGTCAAACTGTCCGAACAGGGCGAGCGCGAAGCGCGCAGCGGCGGGCGCACCTTGGCGCAGGACGGCTTTGCCTTCGACGTCGCCTATACCTCGCTGCTCGCCCGCGCGATCAAGACGCTGTCGCTCGCCCTGGAGGAAATGGATCTGCTGTGGCTGCCGGTGATCAAGCATTGGCGGCTGAACGAACGCCATTACGGCAAGCTTCAGGGCAGCAACAAGCTCGAGGCGGTGCAGAAATTCGGCGAGGAACAGGTGATGATCTGGCGCCGCTCTTATGCGACGCCGCCGCCGCCCGTCGATCTCGACTCGCCCGATTACCCCAAGGCGGACCGGCGCTATGCCGGCGTGCCGGACGCCGATCTGCCGCGCAGCGAAAGTCTCAAGGACGTGCTCGGCCGCGTCATGCCCTATTGGGAACAGACGATTCTGCCCGATCTGAAAGCCGGCAAGCGCGTGCTGATCGCCGCGCACGGCAATTCGCTCCGCGCTTTGCTCAAATATCTTGAAGGCGTCAGCGACGACGATATCGTCAAGGTGGACTTGCCGACGGGTATCCCGAAGGCCTATCGGCTGAATGCAGCCTACAAAGCCGATGACGCGAGGTTCCTTGGAGATCCGCAAGAGCTCGAGCGGCGCATCAACGCCGTCAAGGCGCAGACCAAGCGGGCGTGATGCCGGGCCGCATCTGACGATGCGATGGCGGCTTGCGTCTGCGCTGTTTGCGCTCGCGATCTTCGGCGGTTCGTCTTTCGCGGCCGCCCAGAGGACCCCGGTGCCGCGGCCTCGGCCCGGCGCGCATGCCTCCACGCGGCGCGCCGCAGCGCCTCCGCCGTCCGACGGCATATTGGACATGAGCCGCGCCATCCCGATGAAGGCGCTGTCGACGCTGCCGTCGACGGCGGATCAGTACCGCAGTTTGAGCGGCGAGATCGCCAAGGACAAACCCGCCGTTGCGGTCGCCAAGCAGCAGAGCGATGCGCTGGCGCGCCAAGCCGAGATACTGCAGCGAAAACTGGTGGCCGCGGGGGCGCGCATCGAAACGCTGGAACGCGAGAAGATCGGACTCGATTCCGATATCGTCCGGCTGACCGCCGAGAATCGAGAACTGTCGGCCGGATTTGCGCGTGATCGCGTGTCGGTGTCGCGTCTGCTGGCGATCCTGGAACGGCTGCAGCACGACATGCCGCCGGCGATGGTGCTCAGGCCGGACGATGCCTTGGCGGCGGCGCGCGGCGCGATGCTGATCGGCGCGTCCTTGCCGGACATCTACGGTCGGGCTGCGGCGCTGGCGCGCCGCATCGACGCGCTGCGGCAAACGAGGCAGGCCTTGATCGCCCGCCGCGCCGAGGCGGCAAAAAACGCCGCTTACCTTGCCCAGGCGCATATCGAACTCGATCAACTTCTCGCGATGAAACGCCTGGAGGCCGACGCCGCCGAAAGCAATTACAGCGATCTTAAGGACAGGCTGGATAAAGTCGCCTCTCAGGCGGCGAACCTTCAGGCGCTGCTGAAGAGGATTGCCGAGCTGCGCGCCGCACCGATCAGCCAGAATGTCATTACGGTTACTGCGGAAAAGGACGCGCCGGTCCGCACGATAGGACGGGATTCTTTGGTTTCTCCGGTGGTCGGAACGGCTGTGCCCGGCGGGGTGGACGGCGTCGGCGGCGCTGCGGCGCCGGGATTAACCTACATAACCGGGCCGGGCGCCCAGGTTGTTTCCCCCGCGGACGGAATCATTCTTTTCGCCGGCCCTTACCATAAGAGCGGCCAAGTCTTGATCTTGCAAATGGCGGGCGGATACGATGCTGTGTTGGCAGGGCTGGACCGTCTCGACGTGCGCCCCGAAGACCATGTGCTCGCGGGGGAACCGGTCGGGACGATGTCGAAAGCTGGCCTGCAACCCCGGCTTTATTTCGAGTTGCGGCAGAACGGGCGGGGAATGAACCCGGCACCCTTTCTGGCCGTCGCGTTAAGGAAGGCAAAGAGATCATGAAGCGCCTCGCTTTCGTCGCCTTGGGCGTGGTTATCGGCGTTGCCGTCGCGGCGGGGTTCCTACCCACCGCGCAAGGCGCCAATAACTTCAGCGCCTATAAACAACTCGATCTCTTCAGCGAAGCCTTCGAGCGCGTGCGCGCCAATTATGTGCGCCCGGTGAAGGACAGCGAACTGATCGACGGCGCCATTCAGGGCATGGTCTCCAGCCTCGATCCGCATTCCAGCTACATGGATGCGAAGAATTTCGCCGACATGCAGATTCAGACCAAAGGCGAATTCGGCGGCATCGGCATCGAAGTGACGATGGAAGACGGCTTGATCAAGGTGATCTCGCCCATCGACGGCACGCCGGGCGCCAAGGCCGGCCTCAAGCCGGGCGATTACATCGCGGCCATCAACGGCGCCACCATTCAGGGCATGGCTCTCAACGACGCCATCGACAAGATGCGCGGTCCGGTCGGCACCAAGGTGACGCTGACGGTGCTGCGCACCGGCGAGAAGAAGCCGTTCGACGTGACGCTCGATCGCGCCGTCATCCATGTCGACAAAGTCACCTGGCGGCGCGAAGGCGACGTCGGCTACATCCGGGTGAGCGCGTTCAACGAAGAGACCGACAGCGGCCTGGAAAAAGCGGTGCGCGCGCTCAAGAAGGAAATCGGGCCGGGGCTCAAAGGATATGTGCTCGATCTGCGCAACAATCCGGGCGGTCTGCTCGAACAGGCGGTCGACGTCTCCGACGATTTCCTCAACTCCGGCGAGATCGTCTCGACGCGCGGCCGCAATCCCGACGACACGCAGCGCTATGACGCCAAGCCCGGCGACATCGCCGACGGCAAGCCGGTCATCGTGCTGATCAATAGCGGCACGGCCTCGGCGGCCGAAATCGTCTCCGGCGCCCTGCAGGACCACAAGCGCGCCACGATCCTGGGCATGACGTCCTTCGGCAAAGGTTCGGTGCAGACCATCATTCCGCTGGGCGATTCCGGCGGCGCGCTCAGGCTGACCACGGCGCTCTACTACACGCCGTCCGGCCGCTCGATTCAGGCCGAAGGCATCACGCCCGATATCGCCGTGGCCGAGAACGACGGCGACATTCCGAAGATCGAACGTCCCAGCGAAGCGGATTTGCCCGGCCATTTCGCGCCGCCGGATCCGACCGGCAAGAAGAAGCTGAACATCATCCGCCCGCCCGCCGGGAAAAAGATCGACGACTTCCAGCTCAGCTACGCGCTCGACATCCTGCGCGGCAAGGTGGCGATGGCGGCGGCCAAGCACGCTTCGGCGGATTGAGAAGCTCCGGGCGCGAGAACGACGATCAATTACATAACTATATAATAT
>JAGWVX010000284.1 GCA_018970685.1 Alphaproteobacteria bacterium
GCGGCGCCGCAGCATCTGGCGGCGTTTGCCGACGACTCGCCGTTCGGCGGCCTTGCGGTCCCCAGCGACGTCACCGTCTCGCGCCAGATCCTGGCCGAGCCGTCGATCGAATTGTCGTCGCACTCCTGGGCGCGGCTGACCGACGGCACGCCGATGGTCACCGCCGCGCGGCGCGGCAAAGGCTGGATCGTGCTTTTTCACGTCACCGCCAGCCCCGCCTGGTCGACGCTGCCGCTCTCGGGTCTGTATGTCGAGATGCTGCGGCGGCTTCTGCCGCTGTCGGCGGGAACCAATCCCGAAGAGATGCGGGCGAACACCAGCCTGCCCGCCGTCTCGACGCTCGACGGCTTCGGACGCCTGGCGACGGCCGGCGCCGAGGCGCAGCCGATCCGCGCCGCCGACGTCGCCCGCACCGAGCCGTCGCGCCGGCATCCCCCCGGCCTGTACGGCGTGCCCGGTCTCGAACGCGCCTTGAACGCGGCGCGCGGCGACACCGTGCTGCTGCCCTTCGCCGCGCCGAACGTCGTCTATTACGCTTCGCGCGCGGCGGTCGCGCTGCAGACGCCGCTGCTGCTGATCGCCATGCTTCTGCTGCTGGCGGACTTCATGGTTTCGCTGGCGCTGCGCGGTTATACGCCCGGTTTGAAGTCCTTTACGCGCATCGCCGGCGCGCTGTTCGTCGGCCTTGTTCTTTTTCATACCGGACAGGCCCGCGCCGACGACGCTTTCGACATGAAGGCGGCGCTCGACACCAGGCTTGCCTACGTCATCACCGGCGTTCCCGACGTCGACGCCATGAGCAAAGCCGGCCTTATCGGTTTGGGAGACGCGTTGGCGGCGCGCACCTCCTATGTTCCCAAGGAACCGATGGGTGTGAACCTCGACACCGACGATCTCAGTTTCTTTCCCTTGCTTTATTGGCCGATGGACCCACGCGAGAAGGATCTGTCGCCGACGGCGCTGTCGAAGATCGCCGATTACATGCGCAACGGCGGCACGATCCTGATCGACACGCGCGATCTGACGCTTGGTCCGACGCGGGGCTCAAATTCCGCCGGCCAGCAAACCTTGCGCCGCCTGCTCGGAAAGATCGACCTGCCGCCGCTGGAGCCGCTGCCGCCCGATCACGTGCTGACCAAGGCGTTCTACCTGCTGTCGGATTTTCCCGGCCGCTGGGATGGCGGAACGGTCTGGGTGCAAGCTCTTCCGCCGGGCCGGCCGGACGACAGGCCGGTGCGCGGCGGCGACGGCGTCTCGCCCGTGATCATCGGCGGCAACGACTGGGCCGCGGCCTGGGCGGTCGACGCGCAAGGGCGGCCGCTGGCCGATGTGTCGCCCGGCGGCGCACGCCAGCGCGAGATGGCGATCCGCTTCGGCATCAACGTCGTCATGTATGCGCTGACCGGCAATTACAAAGCCGACCAGGTGCACGTGCCGGCCATTCTCCAGCGGCTGGGGCAGTAGAACGATGGGATCGATCGTCTTTGCCCCGCATGTTCCCGTCGGCGTCCTCTGGGCGCTGATTGCCGCCGCGGCGGTGCTGGCGGGATACGCCTTCGCCGCGCGCGCACGCGGCGCCTGGGCGCGGGCGCTGGCGCTGGCCGTGCTGATCCTGGCCATCGCCAATCCGCTGATGGTGCACAAAAGCCGCGAGCCTCTGCCGGATGTCGCGGTGATCGTGGTCGATCATTCGCAAAGCATGGCACTCGGTTCGCGTCTGCCCGACGCCGACAAAGCCGTTGCCGAACTCAAGAAGAAACTCGCGGCACAGAAGAATTTGGAAGTGCGGATCGCAACCGTGACGACCAAAGCAACGGGCGAAGACAACGGCACGCAGGCTTTCGCCGCATTGAACACGGCCCTGGCCGACGTGCCGCCCGCGCGCGTGGCAGGTGCTTTCATGGTCACCGACGGCGAAGTGCACGATGCGCCTGCGAAGCTCAGCGTCGGCGCGCCGCTGCAGGCGCTGATCGTCGGCAAACGCAACGAGCGCGACCGCAAGCTCACCGTGGTCGATGCGGCGCGCTACGCCATCGTCGGTCAAGACGCGCAGATCGTCGTCCGCATCGACGATCTCGGCGGCGGCAAGGCCGGTTTCGCGCGCGTCAATCTGCGCATCGACGGCAGCGATGCGGGCGGACGCAGCATTCCGCTGGGGCGCAACACGCCGATCGAAGTGCCGATCACCCATGAGGGCGAAAGCGTGGTGGAGCTCGAGGCCGAGCCCGGACCGGCGGAACTCACGCTGGAGAACAACCGCGCCGTGGTGACGATCAACGGGGTGCGGGACCGCTTGCGCGTGCTTCTGGTGTCCGGCGAGCCGCATGCCGGCGAGCGCGTCTGGCGCAATCTGCTGAAGGGCGATCCGTCGGTCGATCTGGTGCACTTCACCATCCTGCGTCCGCCGGAGAAGCAGGACGAAACGCCGCTCAACGAGCTTTCGCTGATCGTCTTTCCCACGCAGGAACTGTTCGCCGAAAAACTCGGCGGCTTCGACCTGGTGATCTTCGACCGCTACAGCGAGCACGGCATCCTGCCGCTGGCCTATTTCGAGAACATCGCCGACTACGTCGAAAACGGCGGCGCCCTGCTGGTATCCGCGGGACCCGAATTCGCCGGCCCGATGAGCATCTACCGCACGCCGCTGGCGTCCGTGCTGCCGGCGCAGCCCACGGGCGAGATCATCGCGCGTCCGTTCAAGCCCCTGGTGACGCCCGCCGGCCTGGCGCATCCCGTCACCGCCGATCTTCCGGGCGCCAATACCAGCGACGGCAAACCGCCGAGCTGGGGGCGCTGGTTCCGGCTGATCGGCGCGCAAGCCTTGTCCGGCGAAACGGTGATGAGCGGACCGGGCGACAAGCCGCTGCTGGTGCTCAACCGCGTCGGCCAAGGGCGCGTGGCGGAACTGCTTTCCGATCAAGGCTGGCTGTGGGCGCGCGGCTTCGAGGGCGGCGGACCGGAGGCCGAGTTGCTGCGCCGGCTAGCGCATTGGCTGATGAAGGAGCCGCAACTCGAAGAGGAAAGGCTGACGGCGAAGATCGCCGGCGGCGACATCGACATCGAGCGGCGCACCATGGCGGCATCGGCGCCGACCGTCACGCTAACCGATCCGTCCGGCACGCAGTCGATCATCGCATTGACCAAGACCGAGCCCGGGGTGTGGCGCGGCCAAGCGAAGGCGGACGCGCTCGGGCTCTATCGCGTCACCGACGGCAAGCTATCGGCGGTGGCCGCCGCCGGTCCGCTCAATCCGAAAGAAGTCGCCGACATGCGTGCCACCGACGCGATCCTCAAACCCGTGGCGGAACAAAGCGGCGGCTCCGTGCATTGGCTGAGCGACGGCATGCCGGAAATCCGCCGCGTCGCGCGCGGACCGGTCATGGCCGGCGGCAACTGGATGGGCATTGCGGCGAACAACGTCACGCGGGTGACGAGCGTCGAACAAGCGCAGCTCCTGCCCGCCTGGGCGGCGCTGCTGGTTCTGCTCGGAACGCTGATGTTGGCGTGGCGACAAGAAGGGCGCTAGAGCCCGTTGTCTTCCGATTGAATCGACATCGCCTGTCATCCTGGGCGATCCCGGACTTGATCCGGGGGAGACCCGGGATCCACCGAGAGGCGTCGGCGTAGGTCCCGGCTCTGCGCCGGCCTGCGCGCTGCACGCTTCGGCGCGGCTTGGCCGGGATGACAACGCGTTCGTTGAGTACATCCGAACGCAAACGACTCGAGACAGGCGACAGGTGTTGGCAAAGCAAACGCTGCATTCTTCTTTATGCGGATGAAAATTACTCTTACGTGCAGCAAATATATTTGCCTGTGGGGGTTGAAATACTGGTTTGGCACCCCACATCAGTATTATTGGACCCCATGAGGGGGCGGCCCGGACCGTCCGTATCGCGGGGTGCAATCGGCGTCTGAGGAAGTGCGGCGTAACGAGCCGGATGAAATCAGAGGTGCAGCCGTCTGCCCACTGCGTCCACCAATGGAGACGGACCAGAGGGCGTAGTGCGCGAGACGATCGCTCGCCGGGGGACGCAAGTCCGTGTCCTTGGTCTCGGACAAGGAGGCCTTGGGCTTGCTGCAGGAGGCACCCGACGACAGCGCAGGCGGAAGGGCACCGAAAATCGCCGGGTGCGGGGCGCCGTGAGGTGGCCCAGAGCT
>JAGWVX010000285.1 GCA_018970685.1 Alphaproteobacteria bacterium
GTAGCTCAGTTGGTTAGAGCGCCGGATTGTGGATCCGGAGGTCCGTGGTTCGACCCCACGCAGCTGTACCAAGCCTTTTTTAAATATATCAAATACTTAAGCTGTCATCATGTCCGAGGCGACGCCACGCCCGTGGGGCTACGCCGGAGCCTTCGGTTCCAGCCAATGCACGCTGAACAGGCGGTCTGGATCGCACCAGACGGATGGCGCGCGGAAACCGCTCTCCTCTGCCAGGGTGCGAACGCCGTCCAGCGTATATTTGTGGCTGTTTTCGGTATGAATCGCTTCGCCCTCGGCAAATGCGAAGCTGTGTCCGCAAACCGAAACCTTCTGGTCCGCAAGGCTGACGAGATGCATTTCGATCCGCTGTTCGGCGGGGTTGTAGAAGGCGTAATGACCGAAGCGGTCGAGATGGAAGTCTGCACCGAGCTCGCGGTTGGCCCGCGCCAGGATATTCTTGTTGAACGCTTCCGTAACGCCCGCGGAGTCGTTGTAAGCGGCGTGTAAGATCGCCGGCTTCTTGACGAGGTCGACGCCGATCAACAGCCCGCCGCCCTGCAGCAGCAAGGCCGCCCGGCGCAGGAAGGAAATCGCTTCCTGCCGGTCCAGGTTGCCGATGGTGGAACCCGGGAAGAAGCCGACGCGGCGCGAACCTTCGCAGATGGCCGGCAGCGAGAACGGTTTGTTGAAATCCGCCACCACCGGTTCGACCGGCAGCTCCGGCCGCTTGCGTTTGAGCTGTTCCGTCATCGCCCGCAAATGTTCGCCGGAGATGTCGATCGGAACATATCCGCGCGGCCGTTCCAGCGCATCGAGGACGACTTCGGCTTTCCAAGGCGCGCCGGCGCCGAATTCGATCAGCGTGGCGTCCGGCCCGACGGCACGCGCGATCTCGCCGCTTCGGTCGCGGAGCAGCGCCGTCTCGGTGCGCGTCGGATAATATTCCGGCAGCGTGCAGATCCATTCGAACAGCACGGAACCGTAGCGGTCGTAAAAAAATTTGCACGGAATGCTACGCGGCCGCGCGCTCAGGCCGGACAACAACGCCGCTGCGAATTCGCTTCGGTATTGTACGGGCAGCGACGCCGCACCGGCGGGAAGACGAAGGCCGCTCATATATCCTCCGCGAGCCGGATACCGCTGAACTGCCAGCGCGCAGACGGCGAAAAGAAGTTTCGATAGCTGGGGCGCATATGGTCCGGCGGAGTCGCGCAAGAGCCGCCGCGCAGCACCATCTGCCCGACCATGAACTTGCCGTTGTATTCGGAGGCCGGGCCTTCGAAAGGACGGAATCCGGGATAGGGGTCATAGGACGAGCGCGTCCATTCCCAGGCGTCGCCGAACATCTGTTCGAGTTCTCCGCCGCCCGCGGGCGCAGGGTGCAGGAGGTCGGCGTCCAGGAAGTTTCCCGCCACCGACAGCCGTTCGGCGACGGCTTCCCATTCGAACTCCGTCGGCAGGCGCTTTCCCGCCCAATCGGCATAAGCGGCCGCTTCGTAGAAGCTCGCGTGAACAACCGGCTCGGCGGTGTTGAGCGGCCTGCGGCCGTGCAGCGTGAACACGGTTCTATCGCGCCAATAGAGGGGCGCGGTCCATTTTTCGCGCTGCACCAGGGCCCAGCCGTCGGACAGCCAGAATTCCGGCCGCCGGTATCCGCCGTCTTCGATGAAGCCCAGATATTCGCCGCAGGTCACGAGCCGCGAAGCGATGCGGAACGGCCGCAACAGCACGGCGTGCCGCGGCGTTTCATTGTCGAAGGCGAAATCCGGGCCGCGATGGCCGATCTCGATCGTTCCTCCGTCGTGTTCGCACCACCGGAGCGTCGATGCGGTCTCGACGGCGGAAAGCTGCGTCGGCCGATAGGCCGGCTCCAGCGGGTTTTTCGAGAACGCGTGTTTGATGTCGGTGAGCAGCAATTCCTGATGTTGCTGCTCGTGATGCAGGCCGAGCTCGACGAGTTTGAAAACCTTCGGATCGTCCAGCACGCTGCGCATCGCTTCGTCGACATGGTTCCGGTAGGCGAGAATTTCGTCGATGTCGGGCCGCGTCAGCAAGCCGCGTTCGGCTCGCAGATGCGGCGTGCCGATGCTCAGATAATACGAATTGAAGAGATGGTCATAATGCGGATCGAACGGTCTATAGCCGTTGCGGGACGCAAGAATCAGCCGTTCGAAGAACCAGGTGGTGTGCGCAAGATGCCATTTCGTCGGGCTCGCGTCCGGCATGGACTGCACGCATTGGTCCTCGGCCGACAGCGGCCGCGCGAGCGCTTCGCTCGTCGTTCGCACAGTGGTGTAGCGGCGCTCCAATGTGGGAACGGCGACAGACTGGCTTTCGGCGGTCATCTGTAAGGACGGCATTTTAAGACCTCTGCAGGTCGATCGTTTCATCTGGGCGTGAAACTGTTTCGACGTCTTGAAGACATGCCCGCGAAGGCGTCGGGCGTGTTGCGCCTTGGCGGCGCTTGTCGGCGGCCCTGCAAAAAGTCCGCGCACCGCCGCCAATGTCTGGTTGATAAGCGAAATCAACCAGCATGGGTTGGGACAATCAAGGAATAAAGGACGGCGCGCAGAGGAACCTCCAAGGCGATATGGTCGGCTGCGATCACTTTCGAAGGAGCGCACACGCCCCCACGCCGATGGGGCGAACCATCGCGGAGCCACGCCGCCTTTCGACCGTATTTGGGAGGAGATATCGCCATTTCAATGGGCGATGGACGGCAATTCGCGTTTTCGACGGCGTCACGGTCACAAAGCATTGCCATCCGTCGCGCCGCGCTTCGCCGCAAGTTTGCGCCCCGCCTACGCAATGCGCGGGCGGCGGATGACATGCGTCGGATCGATGACGGCGGCGGCATCAGGGAAAAGGTCTGTTACGTGCTTCGTTGGTTCATGTACCTGTTTTGTTCTCATCTTGCAACGCCCTATCAAAGGTAAGTTCGGTCCGCCGCGATACGCTCGACGATTTGCCGGCTTTGCAGCCGTTCGCCGCTGTTTGTCTGGGCCGTTTGCCTTGCCGCTAGGGACACCAGCCGGTACAAGGCCGGCTCATTGCGGTGGCATCGATGAGTCAGCAGAAGATATCCCGTCCCAAGGCGCGGCTTCCGCGCGGGTTTCGCGACCGCAGCGCGGGCGAGATCGCGGCGGAGCGCCGCCTGATCGACACCATCCGCGGCGTCTACGAGAGCTACGGCTTCTCGCCGCTGGAGACTCCGGCCTTCGAATACACCGACGCGCTCGGCAAGTTCCTGCCCGACGTCGACCGCCCGAATGAAGGCGTGTTTTCGCTCAAGGACGACGACGAGCAGTGGCTGTCGTTGCGCTACGACCTGACGGCGCCCTTGGCGCGCTATGTGGCGGAGAATTTCCAGACCCTGCCCAAGCCGTTCCGCCGCTATCAGGTGGGGCCGGTGTGGCGCAACGAGAAGCCTGGCCCGGGCCGCTTCCGCGAATTCACCCAATTCGACGCGGACACGGTGGGCAGCAATTCCCCCGCCGCCGATGCCGAACTGCTGATGATGGTGTGTGATGCGCTGGAGGCATTGGGGCTGAAGCGTGGCGAATATGTTGTGAAGGTGAACAGTCGGAAGACGCTCGACGCAATTCTTTATCTAGCAAAAATTGATCAATTTAAGCGCGGTACCGTTATGCGAGCGATCGATAAGCTAGACAGGTTGGGTGAGAAAGGCGTCCGCATGTTGTTAGGTGATGGGAGAAAGGATGATTCCGGTGACTTTGCCAAAGGGGCAGGTCTTTCAGCCGAACAAATAGATATGGTGTTGTCCTATATCATATCTCCAGACCACGACACAAAAGCCATTTACGGAACGAGTGAGGCTTTCGGCAAGGGCGCAATGGAAGTTGTCGCTATCCAGCATATCGTTCGGAATGCTGGTTATGACGAAGAACGGATTCGTATTGATAGAAGCATTATTCGAGGTCTTGATTACTACACTGGACCGGTGTTCGAGGCGCAGTTGACATTTCCCGTCACCAACGAGGCGGGCGAGACAGTGGTGTTTGGCTCCGTCGCGGGTGGGGGCCGGTACGACGATCTTGTTGCACGCTTCACCGGCCAGCAAGTTCCAGCAACAGGCATTTCTATTGGTGTGAGCAGGCTGCTATCTGCGTTGAG
>JAGWVX010000286.1 GCA_018970685.1 Alphaproteobacteria bacterium
CGCGTCGGTTCCGGCTTGGTAGCAGTCGCCACGAGGATCACCTTCCTTGGATGTCGAATCGAAAAAACAATATCCTTTGCGCGCCGCTTTGCGAAAAACGGCGCGTCTGAGACGCAAGAGCTAAATTAGACTGAGACATCACGGAGGGTCTTGCGGCAGAACGACGCAGAATCGCAGAAATGTACCCATCTGCACAAGGGTTTGCTCAGCTTGGGCGTTTCAACATTCGATGGTGCTCAAATACCCCTCATCCGAGTAGGACAATAACGCACGGTCTCGGGTCATCACCGTCAGACCGTATTGGCGCGCCGTGGCGGCAATGATGCGGTCGGCAGGGTCCTTTGGCGGCTTTCCAGGCAGGAACGACGAGGCCAAAAGCACTTCCGGCGACATTTCAGCGAGCATTATTTCGGGACGATCCAATAGGCTCCCGAGCCATCGCTCGGGTGTATGGCTCGATTTGAATTTCCCGCTTGAAGCCAACAAACCGATTTCCCATCCGGCAATTGGCGACACGCGGACCTTTTCGCCGCGATCAAAAGCGATATCGATCGCCTCGACGGCTGCCGGTCGCATCTGTTCGTTCGCCATAATCCAGAGCGTGGCGCATGTATCGAGCAGAATCGACGCTCTCATTTGAGAAGTCCTCTGTCCCACTTTTCTTCGAAGGCCTTCTCCCAATCCTCAGCCAGAGTCGGTTGCGTAAGGTCGTATCCCGGCTCGATCGTGAACGTGCCTTTCAATGCACCAAATAATGGGGAGCGGCGTGGCCGCTTGTCCTGCGCGTGCTGGAACGCCGGCCCATCTTCCGCCTTGCCGCGCGGCCGGATACGCGCGAACACCAGCTTCTTTCCCCCCATGTCGACCTGCGTCGTTTCAAAACCCGCAGCAAGCCAAACCTTCGTCATGACGTTGTTGGAAGGACTGTTGCTCCACCACGCTTGGCTCTCTTGCGATTTCGGCAGCTTGGTCCCGACGACACGTTCGATTTCGGCGAACGTCATCGGCACTTCGTTCGCGCTCAACCCTCGTAGATAAGTCCCGAGACGGTCATATTTGCTCACGGGTATCTCCACGTTGCCCTAGTAGTGGAGTTCCTATAAAGGAAATTTCCTTTTATGTCAATTTACAGGAAATCATAGATGCGCATCGCCCTGTTCCAGCCCGACATTCCGCAAAACACCGGCGCACTGATCCGGCTGGGCGCCTGCTTCGGCGTCGGCGTGGACATCATCGAGCCCTGCGGTTTCCTGTTCAGCGACGCCAAGCTGCGCCGCGCCGGCATGGACTATCTCGACCGTGCCGACGTCGTCCGCCATTCCTCATGGGAAACATTCCTGGCTGCCCGCACCGGCGCGCGCCTCGTCCTGCTCACCACCAAGGGGGCCGGCCGTTACGTGGAATTTGCCTTTCGCCCCAATGATGTTCTTCTCTTGGGCCGGGAGAGCGAAGGGGTGCCCGATACCGTGCATGCGCGGGCGGACGCACGGCTGCGCATTCCCGTCAAAGAGCGGTCGCTGAACGTGGCGCAGGCGGGCGCCATCGTGCTCGCCGAAGCGCTGAGACAGACGAAAGGGTTTCCATGACCGAGCGCAAAGCCCGAGCCAAAGTCTGGTTCGAGGACCTGCGCGACCGGATCTGCGCCGCTTTCGAAGCCATCGAGGATGAGGGCGCGCTGGGCGGCCGGGCGGCGGGCCGCTTCGAACGCAAGGCCTGGACCCGCCCGCCCGAGAACGGCGCCGAGACCGGCGGCGGCGCGATGAGCCTCATGCACGGCCGCGTCTTCGAGAAGGTCGGCGTCAACGTCTCGACCGTCTACGGCACCTTCGCGCCCGAATTCGCCAAGACCATTCCCGGCGCCGACCGCGACCCGCGCTTCTGGGCCAGCGGCATCTCGCTGGTCGCGCATATGCAGAGCCCGCACGTGCCGGCCGTGCATATGAACACGCGTCATATCGTGACGGCCAAGAGCTGGTTCGGCGGCGGCGCCGATCTGACGCCGATGACGCCGAACGCCGAGGATACGGCCGATTTTCATGCGGCATTGAAGCGCGTCTGCGACGACGCCGACCCCACCTATTACCCGCGCTTCAAAAAGTGGTGCGACGAGTACTTTTTCCTGCCGCATCGCGGCGAAATGCGCGGCGTCGGCGGCATCTTCTACGACTATCTGGACACCGGCGACTGGGAGAGCGACTTCGCCTTCACCCGCGCGGTGGGACTCGCATTCTTGGACATCTATCCCCACATCGTAAGACGGCACATGGGACGGAGCTGGACCGAGGCGGAACGGGCCCATCAACTGGTGCGGCGCGGGCGGTATGCGGAATTCAATCTGCTTTACGACCGCGGCACCCAGTTCGGCCTGAAGACCGGCGGCAATGCCGAAGCCATCCTGATGTCCCTGCCGCCGGAAGCACGCTGGCCCTGATAAGACCGGCAAACGAGGAAACGCATTGCTCGACATCTTCACACAAGGCGGTTTCTTCGCGCTGCTTCAGGTGATCCTGATCGACCTCGTCTTGGCCGGCGACAACGCCGTGGTGATCGGCATGTCGGCGGCGCATGTGCACGCCTCGGACCGGCGCAAGGTGATCTTCTGGGGCTTGGCGTCGGCCGTCGTGCTGCGCGTCGTGCTGGCGGTGTTCGCGGTTCAGCTGCTCGAATACATCCCGCTGATGATCGCCGGCGGCATCCTGCTTCTATGGGTGTGCTGGCGGCTGTGGCGCGACATCCGCCAGACCCATAAGGAACATCAAGCCGCCAAACTGCTGGCGGACTCCGGTCCGCTGGAAAACGGGCCGGTGCGCTGCAAGAACCTTGCAGCCGTGCGCCGCGCCGTCGTCCACATCGCCGCCGCCGATATTTCCATGTCGCTCGACAACGTCCTGGCGGTCGCGGGAGCGGCGATGCATCACATCGGCGTGCTGATCATCGGCCTCATGCTGTCCGTGGCGCTGATGGGTTTGGCGGCGAGCTTCGTGGCGAAACTGCTGAACCGTTATCCCTGGATCAGCTATGCCGGCATCCTGATCGTCCTCTATGTCGCCGTGTCGATGATCGTGCACGGCGGCATGATGATGATGACAAGCTAGCGCTAAAACGACAGCGCCGCCTCGAGCACCCCCGGATCGTCCCACGGCACGTCGTGATGGCCCATGGCCAGAAACGGGCTGGCCGGATTCTTCACCCATTCGCGCGGGAAGAAGACGACGACGTCGCGATCAATCGCTTTTCGCATGCCGGCGACATCCGGGCCGACCATCGCGGCCAGGCTCGCGGGCAAATCCCGCTTTTTGCCGAAGGCCAGAGTGCCGCCTTGGGTGGCGCGCGGATTGACCTCGATGAGATGCACCGCGCCCGAGCCGTCGCGGATGAAATCGATGCCGTGCAGCCCCGAAAGGCCGAAGGTCTTGGCGACGATTTCCGTCGCCCTATGAATTTCCGGGCAATCCACGCGCCGGATCACATTGGGCGGCCCGATCTCGCGGTCGGCGACGAGAACGTCGTAATAGATCGCGCCGACGACCTCGCCCTTCCACGCGGCAAAGGCGCTGGCGGCCGGCTTTCCCTCGACGAATTGCTGGACGGACACCGGCGACCGCGGCGGCCGCAGCGCGGCGACGAGGTGATGCGGATCGTGCCGCTTCATCGCCCGGTACAAGCTGCGGAGCCGGGACGGAGGCATGGCGAGGCGGCGATAGGCCCGCAACGCCTCGGCGCGGTCGCGGGCGATGACGATGCCTTCGCCGCCCCAGCTTCCATCTTGTTTCAGCACCGCCGGAAAACCGACGCGTTCGAGAGCGGCTTCCAGGTCCGCTTCCGAGGCGGCGGCGAAAGTCGGCGGGACGCGCACGCCGGCCTCGCGCAGCGCCGCAAGCGACGCGTTGCGCGACATCAAGCGCGCATAGTTCCGGGGGGCGCCGAGCGAAGCCTCGATGAGCCGCGCCACCGGCGATCCGGAACGCGCTTCCTGTTCGTAAAGGCGGATCAGCAGACGAACGACGCGGTCGTCGCAGGCGACAATCAGCGCCGCGCCCGAATTGCGGATCGCACGCCGGAGGGAAGACAGCGGCCGGAAGGCGTCATAGGCGTGACACGCATCGACATAACGGCTGATGCATGCCG
>JAGWVX010000287.1 GCA_018970685.1 Alphaproteobacteria bacterium
CAGGAAAGCGACGGCTCCATTCGCATTCCCGACGCATTGCGGCCGTATATGGGCGGTTTGGAGAAGATCGAGAAGAAATGAGCGCGCTGCGTATCCTGGTCACCAATGACGACGGCATTCATTCGCGGGGGCTGAAAGTTGCCGAAGCCATCGCCCGCACCCTTGCCGACGATGTTTGGGTGGTGGCGCCGGAAAGCGAGCAATCCGGTTCCTCGCATTCCTTGACGCTCACCACGCCGCTGCGCCTGCGCAAGGTCGATGACCGGCATTTCTCCGTCACCGGCACGCCGACCGACTGCGTGATGCTGGCCTCGGCCCATCTGATGAAGGACGCCCAGCCGACGCTCGTGTTGTCGGGCGTCAATCGCGGCGTCAACGCGGCCGACGACGTCACCTATTCGGGCACCATTGCCGGTGCGATGGAGGGCTGTGCCCTCGACATTCCCGCGATCGCCTTGTCGCAGGCATTCAATTTCGCGGAGAGGCGCGAGGTGCAATGGGATTGCGCCGAAACCCACGGACCGGCCGTGGTCCGCCGTCTGATGGAGATCGGCTGGCCGAAAGACGTTCTGATGAACATCAACTTCCCCGACTGCGCGCCAGGCGACGTCGCGGGCGTCGACATCGTGGCGCAGGGCAAGCGCGAGCTGCAGGAAGTGGTGATCGACCGGCGCATCGACATGCGCGGCTATCCCTATTTCTGGATCGGATTCCGGCGCGAACGCTTTTCCGCCAAGGCCGGCACCGATCTGGGCGCGCTCTCCCAGAGAAAAATCTCCGTTACGCCGTTGCACCTCAACCTCACCGAGACCAAGGTGATGGAGACGTTGAAACGGTCGTTCGCCGGATAGGCGCGCCATGTCGCTCCACGATCACCGCCCCATCGCGCTGGTGATGGCGCTTCGCAAACAAGGCATCACCGACGCCCGCGTGCTCTCCGCGGTCGAACGCTGCCCGCGCGAAATGTTCGTGGAGGAACCGTTCGCCCATTCGGCTTACGACAACACCGCGCTGCCCATCGCCTGCGGTCAGACCATCAGCCAGCCTTTCGTCGTGGCCTATGCTACGCAGGCGCTCGAGATCGGCCCAAACATGCGGATTCTGGAGATCGGAACCGGTTCCGGCTACCAGGCCGCCGTGCTGTCGCCCCTCTGCCGCAGGGTCTACACCATCGAGCGGCACCGGCCTTTGCTGCGCGAGGCCGAGGCCCGCTTCAAGGCGCTCAAGCTGGACAACATCGTCACCAAACACGGGGACGGGCTGAAAGGCTGGCCCGAACAGGCCCCGTTCGACCGTATCCTGCTGTCGGCGGCAGTGGAGGAGGTTCCCGACACCCTTACCGAACAGTTAAAGCCGGGCGGCATCCTGGTCGCGCCGGTGGGCCCGGCAACGAATTCCGGTGTGGAAAGTTTTTCTCAACTTTTAACGAAGATGATCCGAACTGAGACAGGTTTGAAGCGAGAGGCGCTAATCCCTGTGGTCTTCGTTCCGATGATGTCGGGAGTGCCGCAGGAGCCGCGAAAGCTCCATGAAAGTTCGGACGACAAAGACTGAACGTTCGCGTGGCTTGACCTTTGCGCTTGTTCTTTTGGCGCCGGTGCTGCTGGCGGGATGCACCACCACCCCTCGCACCGAGTTCGATTGGGGCGTCAACACGCGGTTCGCCCGCGTGCGCACCTATCACCGGGTGACGGCGGCGCCTCGGCACACGTATGTCTATCGTGAAGACGCCGCCACGCCGGACGTCGTTCCCAAGCCGCGCCCCACGCCGGCTTGGTATGACGGCAACCACCGCCCGGCGGAGAACGACGCGCGAAACTATGCCTCGCCGACAGGCGACGTGGTGTTCGAGTGGCCGGTGAACGGGCGCGTGATTTCCGGGTTCGGCACCACTGCCGACGGCGGACGCAATGACGGCATCAATATCGCCGCGACCTATGGCGAACCGATCCGCGCCGCCGCCAGCGGAACGGTCACCTATGCCGGCAACGAGCTAAAGAGCTACGGCAATCTCGTGCTCATCCGTCACAACGACGGTTATGTCACCGCTTATGCGCATGCCGAACGGCTCACCGTCGACCGCGGCCAGCATGTCGACAAGGGGCAGGTCATCGGTTACGCCGGCAACACCGGCGACGTCAGCCAGCCACAGCTGCATTTCGAAATCCGCCAAGGCGTCCGTCCGGTCAATCCGCAGACGCTGCTGGTCGCCTCCAGCAGTTAGTCGAGCCGCGTTCCCAACTCGCCCGCGATATCCTGGATGAACTGCCAGGCGACGCGTCCCGACCGGGCCCCGCGTCCCGCCGCCCAGGCCAGCGCCCGTCTGTGAAGGTCGTCGCGCGCCATCTTCAAGCCGAAATGCGCGCTATAGCCCTCGACCATCGCCAGGTACTCGTCCTGCGCACAGTTGTGGAAGCCGAGCCACAGGCCAAAACGGTCGGACAGCGAGATCTTTTCTTCGACGGCTTCCGACGGATTGATGGCCGTCGAGCGCTCGTTCTCCATCATGTCGCGCGGCATCAGATGGCGGCGGTTGGAGGTGGCGTAGAACAGCACATTCTCCGGCCGCCCCTCGATGCCGCCATCGAGCACCGATTTCAGCGCCTTGTAATCGGCATCCTCCTTCTCGAAGGAGAGATCGTCGCACAGGATCAGGCAGCGCCGCGTCTGCCCGCGCAGCAGGTTGAGCAGATCGGGCAGGGTGCGGATATCCTCGCGATGGATCTCGATCAGCACCAGGCTGCCCGGAATCTGGCGGTTGGCCTCGGCATGGGCGGCCTTGACGAGGGAGGATTTGCCCATGCCGCGCGAGCCCCAGAGCATCGCGTTATTGGCCGGCAGGCCGCGCGCGAAGCGCAGCGTATTCTCCAGAATCAAGGCCTTCTGACGCTCCACCCCATGCAGCAGGGCGATCTCCACGCGCGCCACGCGGGCCACCGGTGCCAGGGCCGGGATGGCGGGCTGCCAGACGAAGGCCTCGGCCGCGCCGAGGTCGATGGGCGGGGCGGGCGGCGGGGCGAGGCGTTCCAGAGCGGCGGCGATGCGCGCCAGCAAAGGCAGGGTGTCCGGATCGGTGGCGGTCATGGCGGCGGGTTTCCCCCCAAGGGTGGTGATCGGCGTGGCGGCGGCGCGGCGATGGGCGTCGCAAGACGAACGCTTGACGCGAAGGGGGCGGAAAGTATGGTCCCGCCCCGATACAGGCAACCCGCCGCGTGCCGGTCCGGCTCCCGGCACCGCCCGCCCCTTACCCCAGGAGCCTTTCGATGCTGATCTCCCCCGCCTATGCGCAGGACCTTTCCGGCCTGACCGGCACGGCGACGCAATTCCTGCCGCTCGTGCTGATTTTCGGCGTGTTCTACTTCCTGCTGATCCGCCCCCAGCAGCAGAAGCAGCGCGAGATGCGCACCATGCTGTCGGCCCTGAAGCGGGGCGACAAGGTGGTGACCGGCGGCGGCATCATCGGCACCGTGCAGCGCGTGGCCAATGCCACCGACAAGAACGGCAAGGCAGTGCCGGGCAGCGAGGTGGAGGTGGAGATCGCCTCGGGCATCCGCGTGACGGTGCTGCGCGAGACGATCAGCAGCGTGATCCGCGCCGTGCCGGACAAGGTCGCGAACGACACCAAGGCGTAACGACACCAAGGCCTGAGGCGGCAAAACCGCGCCGGGCGTGCAGCGCGCGGGCGTACAGGGCAGGTGGCCGGACCCGGCCACCGCCCCATACGCCTGATGCCGATCAGCGATGGGCGGCTATTTCCAGCTGCACATGTAAAAGCGCGGCAGCTCGTCGGGGAATGCCTGGAAGTTCAGGTCGGCGTCATAGGCGTAATAGGTCACCGAGGTGAAGAGCGGCAGCCAGTAGGCTTGCGCCGTGATCCGCTTGATGGCGATGGCGTATTCCTTCTGCCGCTCGGCCAAATCGGTGGCCAGCCCGCCGGCGGCGATCGCCTTTTCGACGATCGGATCGCGCGCATAATCGTCGGCGCCGCCGTCGAAGAAATAGGGCATGATCGCCGAGACGTCGTTGATCGAATAGCTGCCCCAGCTGCCGGCATTCATCGGCGTCTGCCCGGCCATCACCTTCTGCACTTCGGCGCCGACCTGCAGC
>JAGWVX010000288.1 GCA_018970685.1 Alphaproteobacteria bacterium
AGCCGCGTTGATGTCGTCGAAAGTCTCGTAATAGACCAACGTCTTGACGCTATATTTCTTGGTGAAGCCGGGCGCCAATCCTTCACGGTGCTCCCAAACGCGACGGGCCAGATCGTTGGTCACGCCGATATAAAGCGTGCCATTGCGCTTGCTTGCGAGAATGTAAACGTAATACGTCTTCGACATCGGTGATGTGTCACCTGGGTGGCCCGCATTTGCGGCCATGACACCTTGCTTTGCGAGAACTTTCTTTGATCCCCGTCAACGCGCTTCCCCTCTGGAAAGCCTCCATCCTTCTGACCAAAACGGAAGCGCTGGATACCGTGGCGATGTTCGAGATCATCCCACCGAGGGCGGCATGAAAAGCATTGCCGATACACTGCGCGGCGGCGACCGCCGTTCGATCGGTAAATCGGACAGCGTGGTCGCGGCAATCGAGCGGCATCCCGAATACTTTACGGATTTGTGGAACTGTCTTTCGCACAGCGACGGTTTGGTGCGGATGCGCGCCGCCGACGCGCTCGAAAAGCTGAGCAGGACCCATGCAGCGTGGTTCGCACCGCATCGCAAAGCCCTATTGTCATGGAAGCTGGACGATGGCACGGCCGAGTTGCGCTGGCATCTCGTATTGTTGGCGGCGCGGCTCACATTGTCGCTCCGCGAAGCGGAGTCGCTGCTGCGCCGGCTCGAAGTCTTCGTGCATGAGGACGCCAGCCGTATCGTCAAGGTGATGGCTTTGCAGGCCGCGGTGGAGATCGGCACGCGCCACCCCGCTTTGCGGAACGATGTTGACCGCCTGCGCGGCTGGGCGTTCGAATGCCCATGGCCGTCCGTGCGCGCCCGCGCTAGAAAGCTCTGCAAACCGCTTGCCGGACGCGCATGATCGCCCCACCACTTTGGAAAGTTTCCGTTCTTCTGACCAAAAAGGAAGCGCCCGATGTGGCGGCGGCATTCGAGCTGACCGGGCCGCAGGCGGTGCTCACCACCGAGGAACCGTTCAAGGACGAAGCGGAAGTCGAAGCGCTCTATGCGCAGATGCCCGACGGCGATCTGCTGTCGAAGCTCGCGGGCAAAGAGGTGCGCGTCATCCTTCTGCCCGATGCCGACTGGATCAAGCTTTCGCAGGAAGGCCTGCCGCCGGTGCGCGCGGGGCGCTTCTTCGTCTATGGCGCGCACGACCAGGGCAAGGTGCCGTGCGGCGTCATTCCGATGCGCATCGAGGCGGGCATGGCCTTCGGCACCGGCCATCACGAAACCACGGCGCTGTGTCTTTCGGTGCTCAGCGATCTCGCCAAGCGGCGGCGGTTCGCCAATGTGCTCGACCTGGGCTGCGGCACGGGGCTGCTGGCCATCGGCGCGGCGAAGCTGTGGCGGCGGCGCGTGCTGGCCTCCGACATCGATCCGGTGGCGGTGGCGATCACCCGCGAGAACGCGGCGGCCAACGGCGAGGCCCCGCTGGTCTGCGCCGTGACGGCGGACGGGCTGACCAGCCCCGCGCTGACCGAAGCAGCGCCCTTCGATCTGATCGTTGCCAACATCCTGGCCGGGCCGTTGACACTGCTGGCGCCGGCCATCGCCCGCGCGCTCAAGCCGGGCGGCCTGCTGGTGTTGTCGGGGCTGCTGACTTGGCAGGAGAATCTTGTTGTCAGTTACTACCGCCCGCAGGGCCTGATCTTGCGCACGGCACGCCGCGACGGGGCATGGTCGGCGCTGCTGCTTGAGAGCTCGCGCCGCCCACGATAGGCTGAATTTTTATGCCTTATCGCTCCACTACTTGAGGGCCTGCATGGACAAAACCTTCCAAAGCTATGACGACCAGAGCGATGCGGCGACGTGTGCCCCGCGTCTTGCGGCCCTTCGGGACGAACTGAAGAAGCGCGGCCTCGACGGCTTCATCGTGCCGCGCTCCGACGAGCATCAGGGCGAATACGTCCCCAAGCACGCCGAGCGGCTTGCCTGGCTGACGGCATTCACCGGCTCGGCCGGCGCCGCGGTGGTGTTGAGCGACAAGGCGGCGATCTTCGTCGATGGGCGCTACACGTTGCAGGTGCGTCAGCAAACCGACACCAAGCTGTTCGAACCGCGCGATCTGGTGGCGGAAGGACCGGCCATGTGGATCGAGACCGCCGCCGCCAAAGGCGCCAAGCTCGGCTACGACCCGTGGCTGCATACGGCGGCCGCGGTGGACGGCTTGAAGGCGGCGGCGGCGAAAGCCGGCGCCGAACTCGTCGCTTGCGAGACCAATCCGATCGATGCGGTGTGGAGCGGCCAGCCGGATGCGCCGACCGCCAAAGCGATTCCGCACGGACTGCCGCTGGCGGGCGAAAGCGCCGAGAGCAAACGCATGCGCATCGCCGAAGACATCAAGAAGAAGGGCGCGGATGCCGCCGTCTTCACCATGCCGGATTCGATCTGCTGGCTGCTCAACATCCGCGGCGGCGACGTGCCGCACACGCCGTTCGCGCTGTCCTTCGCCATCCTGAACGGCGACGGCTCGACCGACCTGTTCATGGACGAGCGCAAGAGCTCGCCGGAGCTGCTGCAGCATCTGGGCAATGCGGTGCGGCTGCGTGCGCCGGCAGAGTTCACGCCCGCCCTCGATGCCCTGAAAAGCAAGACGGTGGCGGCCGATCCGGCGGGCTGCGCATCGGCAATCTTCGACCGGCTGACCAAAGCGGGCGCCAAGATCGCGCGGATGCCCGATCCCTGCCAGCTGCCCAAGGCCTGCAAGAATTCCGTCGAGATCGAGGGCGCGCGCAAGGCGCATATCCGCGACGGCGCGGCGCTGTCGCGCTTCCTCTGCTGGTTCGCGCGCGAGGCGCCCAACGGGCAGCTCGACGAGATCGCGGTGGCGCAGCAGTTGGAAGGTTTTCGCAAAGCCAGCGGCGCGCTGTCGGATCTGTCGTTCGATTCCATCTCCGCGGCATCGGAACACGCGGCGATCCCCCATTACCGGGTGACGCGGTCGTCGAACCTGCCGATCTTGAAAGACCGCATCTATCTGATCGATTCCGGCGGGCAATATCCCGACGGCACCACCGACGTGACGCGGACGGCGATCGTGGGAACGCCGACGGCCGAGATGAAGGATCGCTTCACCCGCGTGCTGAAGGGACACATCGCGCTCGCCACCGCGAAGTTCCCCGAAGGCACGACCGGCATGGCGCTCGACGCCTTTGCGCGGCGGCCGCTGTGGGAAATCGGCCTCGATTACGATCACGGCACCGGCCACGGCGTCGGCAGCTATCTGTCGGTGCACGAAGGGCCGCAGAACATCTCCAAGCGGCCGATCCAGCAGGCGTTGAAGCCGGGCATGATCGTCTCCAACGAGCCGGGCTACTACAAGGCCGGCGAATACGGCATCCGCATCGAAAATCTGGTCGTGGTGCGGGAGATACCGACGATGCCCGAGCGCAAGATGATGGAGTTCGAAACCATCACCCTGGCGCCGATCGATCTCGGTCTGGTGGAGGTTTCGCTACTGACGGCGGAAGAGCGCGACTGGCTCAACGCCTATCACGCGCGCGTGCGCGAGACGCTGTCGCGGCTGGTGGACGACGAGACGCGCGTATGGCTGGAGAAGGCGACGAGGGCGATATGATCGTCGAAATGCGCAGTTACAAGATCAAAGCCGGCACACGGGCGAAATTCGTCGAAAACATGCGCGACAAGCTGCTGCCGGAACACAAGCGGCTCGGGATCAAATATGCCGGGCCGTTCGTCTCGCCCGACGACGAGACGGTGCTGTTCTGGATGCGCGGATTTGCGGACGAAGCCGCGCACAAGGCGATGACGGCGCAAATCTACGGCGGCGACGTGTGGCGGAAGGACTGCGCCGACGTGCTGCTGCCGATCCTGGAGAAGTACGACGTCACGATCGTGGAGATGCCGGACGGCGCCGTGAACTGGTCGTAGGCCGCTTAGCCCGCGCGCGCCCCGTTGGGCACCGGCGCTTCGGGGATCGCGAGAACCGGCGTGACCCCGTCGGCATAACCGATATCGAACACCATGCCTTCCGACAGCACGCCCTTCATCTTGCGGGGCGCGAGGTTGACGACGAACAGCGCCTGTTTGCCTTCGATCTCGCGCGGGTTGGCGCGCTCCTG